>JACSRG010000135.1 GCA_014879865.1 Anaerolinea sp. | reverse complement strand
TTGATAGGCGGGGGGTGGAAGCGCAGCAATGTGTGGAGCTGACCCGTACTAATGGTCGAGGGCTTTGAGTATGTGTTGCGCGGATACGGGTACTTTTGACCGCATGACATTCAGTTGTGACATCATCAAGCGCGTGAGCGTAACACTCACGCGCTTTTTGTTTGCCTAGACGGCTAGCGGCTCAGTTTGAGCGTGATCACTTGGAAAGGCTTAAACCCAACCTCGACGTAACTGCCTTTCCACTCCAATTCGGAAAGCTCGTCTTCGAGCAAATTACACAGCACTGCACGCTGGATGCCCGTCAGTGATGTGCGCAGCGCGGCGTGTCCATGTGCCCCACTTGACTCGACCAGTCGCACAATGAGCGCATCCGAATCCTCTGCCTTCTTAACCGCCTCGATCACCAACTGCGCACATTCGAAGAACGATTGCCCCTCAACCGCCCGTGCGGCAGGTTGAAGCAGCGGCTGTCCTTCATAATGACCGCGTAGAGATCGAGCTGCTTCATAGGCGTGCTCATTGTTGATCAGCAGTACGCAGCGGAATTCGTGTGTGCCGCGATCCGCGCGCAGATCAGGATAGGTCGGCGCGCGCAAGACCGTGACCCGCATGACATTCCCGTAGACGCTGTAGCCGTATTTGTAATCGCTGCTGAGTGCTACACTCAGACCCGGCTCGGCAAGCCGCACCCAACCGTGCGCGGGGACTTCGAAGCGCGCGAGATCGTAAGGGGTGTTGTAGTGCGTCGGACGCCGAACGAACCCATGCTGCATCTCGTAGGTGGCGAACTCGGCGCGCAGGTTGACCGGGAATTCCAGCCGCAGCAGCTTGTGATCCTCGTGCCAGTCGATCTGATGCGCGAATTCGAGATAGCCGAACTCGGTCAGGGTGACTGTTTGGGTGATTCGGCTGCGCTCGCTGATGTCGAAGACGAAGCGGATTCCGGCATTCTGCCCCGCTGCTGCCGCAATGATCTCCGCCGTCGATGCTTTCAAAGGCTCGCCATGCTTTTCGAGATGGAACACATCGACATCCCATGCATCCCAGTTGACCGGGTTATCGTCATACAGGACGAAATTGTTGCCACCTGCGCCCGTCATAACCTCTTGCCCGGCGCGATAGCTGAGAAGCTGACCTTCGGTATTGAAGATCGCTTTGGTCGCGCTTGCGCTGCCGCTCAAGCTGGTCAGCACGAGCAAATTGCCCTGCTGCGTGATCTGCGTGCCGGGTGCAGAAATCGCCGACCGCGAACGTGCCGCGAACCCGATGCCGTGTACAGCATCATTCTGATTGATAAATTCCGCCACGCCGTTTGCATCGGAACCGCTTGCCGGGGGGATCAGCGCGTCGAGGGCGGCTTGCCGGAGGGCGACTCCCGCAGCACGTATCTCCGCGTAGTCGCGTTCCGAGTCCTGATACACCTCGCCGATGGATGATCCCGGCAGAATGTCGTGGAACTGGTTGAGCAGAAGCAATTTCCACAGCCGATCAAGCTCGGCTTGCGGATAGACATAACCCGACTGCCACATTGCCAGCGCGGAGAGGATTTCTGCATCACGGAGCAAGATTTCACACGCGCGGTTATGCATCTTGTTGCGCGCCTGCGTCGTGTAGGTCCCGCGATGCATCTCGAAGTACAGTTCACCGATCCATTTGGTGTAGCGATCCCAACGCTCCTCGGCTTTGCGGAAGAAGTCGATGGGGGGCAGCATGACGACTTTCGGCACGCCATCCACATCCTTGACCCGCTCCAAACGTTCGAGCATGTCGTCGGTGGGTCCGCCACCACCATCACCCCAGCCAAAGACATACATACTTTCGCGCGTCCGTTCGTGATCTTTGAAATTCTTTAAGCCATAGATCAGGTCTTGGATCGATGCGGTGGCGTTGTAGGTGTCGGCGGGCGGGAAGTGCGTCAAGACCTGACTGCCGTCTAGCCCTTCCCAGATGAATGTGGAGCGATCAGGCTTGTTGAATTGATTCCACGACAGTTTTTGTGTGAGGAAGTACTTGATTCCCGCGCCGCGCATGATCTGCGGCAGGGCGGGCGGATAGCCAAACGTGTCAGGCAGCCAGAATTCCTCGCAGCGGCTGCCGAATTCCTGCTCGAAGAAGCGCTGACCGTAGAGAAACTGTCGTATGAGCGATTCGCCGGATGGGATGTTGCAATCCGGCTCGACCCACGAGCCGCCCACCGGGATGATCCGCTTGGCTGCGACTGCCGCCTTGAGCCGCTCGTACAATCCCGGATAGCTCTCTTTGATCCACGCGTACTGCTGCGCCTGCGAGAAGACGTAGACGAAATCGGGATAATCCTCGATGTTGCGGAGCGCATTGGTCACGCTGCGGACGATCTTGCGTTTCGTCTCGGCGATTTGCCACAGCCACGCCGTATCGATGTGCGCGTGTCCGACGGCGTAAACTGTGTGCTGCGAATCGCCGTTCTTCTCCGCTAGAAACGCCTGCGCAAGCGCTTTGCCTTTCGCCCACGTCGAGCGGTCATCCAACTGGATGGCGTTGACCATCTCGTTCGCCGCGTCGAGCGCTTGGAAGGCGCGCGCGCTGTCTGGCGGCAGGTAGCGCGCCATGTCCACGATCATGTACATGTCCCAGTAGAGCGACCACGCCTCAGGATCGAGCAGCGCGAGTTCAGCTTGCCGGAGCAGCCCCACTTGGTTGAACGCCGGCAGATCGACCGCACCGAAGGGCGTGTTGACCGCGACTTCGACATAAAGCGTGCCGCTCTCCCCGCCACGCGCGGACTCCGCGATGCGGAAGCGCGTGCGCAAAGGCTTAATCTCGCCCCAGTAGTCGCTTGTTCCGGTCAAACCCTGCTGCGGCTGCCCGTCGATCCACACGCAGGCTTCACAGGTCGAATCCCACAGGAGATAGACCGCGCCCCCGCGCCAATCTTCGGGAATGGTGTAGTCGATCCGCACCCAGTGGGTTGACCACATCGGCGCGAACTGCATCCCGATGTGTGCAGGCTGGTAGTCGCCGCGCATGGCTTCCGCGTAGGGGATGCGATCCGGTGCTGCATAACTCGTGAAAGCGATGGGCTGCGTTGCCGCGTAAATCTTGCCGCCAAGCCGCCCTCCGTCCAGAAAGGCTTTGATTCGGCGGCGCGTGATATCGTAATGCTTTTGCATGGATAAACCCTAGGTGGCTGAAAATCCGTCCGACCGATTCTACTGTATAATGAGCGGACTAGCACCTGTAATGTAAAAAGAAAGGGATGAGATGGGGCGCGTATCCGTTTTGATGCCGACCTATTTGCAGGCGGCGTTTATCCGGCGTGCGGTCGAGAGCTTGAAGGCGCAGACGTTCACGGATTGGGAACTGATCATCGTGGACGACGCATCACCCGACGAGACGGCAGACGCGGTTGCGGACTATCGCGAACTGCCCAACGTAATCTACGCGCGCCTGCCGGAAAATGCTGGCATCGGCGCGGCGCTCAACCACGCGCTGACCCTTGCGCGCGGCGAATACATCGCCTACCTGCCATCTGATGACGTGCTCTATCCCGAACACCTGACGCGCTTGGTTGCTGTGCTGGATGCCCGCCGTGAGGTGTATCTCGCCTACGGCGGCGTGCGCTGGAACTACGAAACCTATGCGGCGACGCTGCGCGGTGATCAGATCGTCGGGCATGAGCGTCAGGCGATCCTCGAACCGCCGCCGCCGACCAAAACGTCGATCCTGCCGAGCGGAAACGTCTTCGCGTTGGTGCAAGTGCTGCACCGGCGTGATCTGGATGTGCGCTGGCAAACGCGCGCCGAAATCGTGACTGACTGCCTTGAGCTGAACTATTGGCGGGCGCTGGTCGAGCGCGGTGCGACGTTCGCGTATGCCGGAGACATCACCTGTGAATGGGTCGATCATCCCGACCAGCATCACAAGCTGATCGCCGGAAAGCGCGGTGGTTTGTCCCGCTACCGGCAGGTCTACGGCGTGACCGAGCCGCTCAATTGGCAGCCGTCGTGGGGTCCGCGCGTCAACGAGGTGGAGCGTTACGGCGCGCTGCTTCAGCGCCGCTCTCGTCCGCAGCCGGACGGACTCAAAATCCTGCTCGTCGGCGAACTTGGCTTCAACCCGGAGCGGATTCTCGCCTTCGAGGAGCGTGGGCATCGCCTGTACGGCATGTGGACGCCTGAGGTCGAAGCGTGGGATACGGGGAGCGCCCTGCCGTTCGGCAACATCGAGACGATCCCCTACGCTTACGGCTGGCAGGAGCGGGTACGAGGCATTCAGCCGGACGTGATCTACGCGCTGCTCAACTGGCAGGCGATCCCGATGATCTACGATGTGTTCACGGCGAATCTCGGCGTCCCATTTGTGTTTCACTTCAAGGAAGGTCCGTTCATCGTGCAGGAAAAAGGGACATGGGGTCAGGTGATTCACTTGCTGCGAGAGAGCGACGGACGCATCTTCATCAACGAGGAGAGCCGCGCGTGGTTTGAACTGGCGACGGATGATCGCTTTGACGATGCGACGACCTTCATTCTCGACGGCGACCTGCCCAAAATCGACTACTTTACTGACGAATGGACGCCCAAACTCTCGGACACGGACGGCGAGATTCACACGGTATGCGCCGGTCGGTTGATCGGCATGGGGGAGGTGAACGAACTGGCGGACGCGGGGATACATGTTCATTTCTACGGCGACCATTTTCACCAGACGCACCCCACTACCATCCGCGATGGGCTGGCGACCGGATACTGGCATCTGCATCCGACGGTCAGCCATGCGGATTGGACGCGCGAACTCTCGCGCTACGACGCCGCATGGTTTCATGTGTTCGCAAGCAGCAATCGGGGCGATTTTCGTCGTGCTAACTGGGATGACCTGAACTACCCGGCGCGTTTGGGCGGGTACGCTGCTGCCGCGCTGCCGTTCCTGCTCAAGCAGGGGAATGGGCGTACGGCACTGATCAACCTAGCGCAGAAACACGACATCGGCGTGTTGTTCGACACCCCGTTCGACCTCGCCGATCAACTGCGCGACCGCGTGCGGCTGCGGCGCATCACCGCCAACATGCGCGCCGTGCGCCACGAATTCGCCTTTGACACGCACGCCGACGCGCTGATCACGTTCTTTCGCGACTGCATCGAACGGGTAGTCAAGCGGGCAGTGGGGAGATAATCCGTCAGCCCCATTCTCGTCCCTGTGCTTCGCCTGTAACATTACAATAGACATTGAGGAGAACTGATAAATGGATCGTCTGCGCGTATTCACGTGGCATGTGCATGGAAGCTATCTGTACTATCTGTCGCAGGCGAACTGCGATTTCTACCTTCCGGTGACGCCGGATCGCGGGTATGGGTACGGCGGGCGTGCCGGATCGTATGCGTGGGGCAGCAACGTGCATGAGATTCCGGTCGAACGGGTGAAAGACTTGTCGTTCGACGTGATCTTATTCCAGAGCCGCGAACACTACGAGGTCGATCAGTTTCAGATTTTCTCCAAGCGACAGCACCGCCTGCCCAAGCTGTATCTTGAACATGACCCGCCGCGCCAAGTGCCGACGGAGACGCGCCATATCGCCGCCGATACCTCGACGGTGCTGGTTCATGTCACCGACTTCAACCGCCTGATGTGGGATTCCGGCGGTGCGCCGACAACGGTCATCGATCATGGCGTGACCATGCCCGATGTGCCCTACAGTGGCAAGCTCGACCGGGGGATCGTCGTCGTCAACAACATCAAGCCGCGCGGACGGCGCTTAGGCTACGATGTGTTCGAGTACGCGCGCAAGTTCGCCCCGCTCGACATCATCGGGATGGGCACACGTGAGATCGGCGGGTTGGGCGAAGTGCCGCACGACGAACTGCCGGAATTTATCGCCCAGTACCGCTTCTTCTTCAACCCGATCCGCTATACCAGCCTCGGTTTGTCGATCCTCGAAGCGATGATGATCGGGATGCCTATCGTCGGCTTGCAGACGACCGAGCTGGTCACGGTGATCGAGTCGGGGATTCACGGCTACCTGTCGCTCAATCCGGACGAACTGGTGCGGAACATGAACACGCTGATTGAGTCGCCCGCGCTGGCGCAGCGGCTCGGCGCGAACGCCCGATCCCGCGCCCTAGAGCGGTTCAGCATCGGACGATTCGCGCGCGACTGGGAGCAGTTGTTCACGAATGTGAGTATGGGACGGTATCCCATGCCGTTCATGTCTAAGCCGGTATCGACGCCTGTGTAGCCGCGCCGTTCTGCATCAGCCACATGTAGCCGTCCTCGAGGCTCGGTTCCGCGCTCATCGGCGCTGAGTAGCCGACCGGATCGCCAAGCACGCGGTACTGCACGCCGCTCTGCAAGTGGAGTGTCGAGACGAGGGTCAGGCGGTCATCGGGACGGCGATCCGTTAGCAGCCACACATGCCCGCGCGCCCGTTCGATCAAATCGGACGGCGCGCCGCGAAAGAGGACTCTTCCTTCGCGCATCACGGCGAGGTCGGTGCAGCTCTGGCTGATGTCCTCGACGATATGGGTGGAGAGAATGATCGTCCGCTCGGATGCCATATCGGAGAGCAGATTGCGGAAGCGCACGCGCTCTTCCGGGTCAAGCCCGGATGTCGGTTCGTCCACGATGAGCAGGCGCGGGCTGCCGAGGAGCGCCTGCGCGATCCCGATCCGCCGCTTCATGCCGCCGGAATAGGTCTTCAAGCGGCGCTTGGCATGTTCCGCCAGCCTGACCTGATCAAGTAAATCGTTGATCTGGCGGCGGCGCTCGTTCCCATCGGTGATGCCTTTGAGGATCGCCATGTAGTCGAGGAATTCGTAGGCGTTGAGGTTCGGGTACAAGCCGAGGTCTTGCGGCAGGTAGCCGAGGTTCATCTTCACGCCCTGCCGTCCTGCATACGTCGCCAGATCGTGCCCGAACGCAGTCGCCCGTCCGCTGGTTGGACGCAGCAGCCCCGCGAGGATGCGCATGAGCGTCGTTTTGCCCGCGCCGTTGGGACCAACCAAGCCGAACATGCCTGTGCCGATCTTCAGGTTGATGTCGCTCAGGGCTTTGACCCCGCCCCGGTAGGTTTTGCTCAGATTTTCAATGTCGATCATGACAGTTTTATCCTCGTTAACGTGCTTCGGTCAAACGGGCATTTGCCCATGCCAAGCCCCACACTGCGCCGAAGATCAGGACGAACAGCAGCAGCATCCCGGCGATGTCGCCCGCGAGGGCGGGGCGGAAATCATCCCCGGCGAGGTACACATCCATCAAGCCGAGTCCGTAGAAGGGGTGGACGAAGCGCCCGATGTTGCCGAGCGTCATCACAGCATTGAAATAGAGATACACCACCACCGGAATCAGCAGCAGGCTGAACAGAATCGCCGTCCGCCGTGATCCGGCGCGCGACGTGCTTAACACCGTGATCGCGGTGACGAGCAGCACGAGCGGCAGCACGGCAATCAGCCACAGCAGCCCGTGCGCGCTGAGATCGTATTCGCCATA
>JACSRG010000555.1 GCA_014879865.1 Anaerolinea sp. | reverse complement strand
TACGACGGCATGATCAACCCGCTCGGCTGACGCAGAATCCCCACTTCCTCTTCCATTTCGATGAGCAGCGCCGCGTCGGCGGTCGCCAGCGGCGTGAGGCGTTCATCCATGACCATGCCGACCTCATTTGCCAGCGCCCAATCCCACAGATCGGCGTGCGATTCGCGGCGGCTGGCAGGCAGCCCGGTCAGCGCGACGAGCGCCTGTTCGCGGGTGATGAACTGGTATTCCTTCGTCCCCGGCAAACCGCGCGTATCCTTGAGGACGTAAAGATCGCCCTTGAGCTTGGCAACCGACAGCACCGCGACTTTGGTGATGTCTGTCTCCCAGATGCGCCGCCAATCCTTGATGTACTCCTGTATGACGTACATGAAATCCGGGTAGGCGTAGGTGTCGCTGGCAAACGTGCCGGTGAAGTGATAGGCGATCAAATCCACCGGGACGCCGTCGGGCAGGGCGTCAAAGTACGACTCGAATGGCGTCAGCGCGCTGATGCCGTAATCCGCCGCGCGCTCGTAGTACGGGCTGAAGCGGTCGATGCTCAACGGGTAAATGCCGGAGGGCGGCTGCAAGTGCGTGATCCGCTTGATGATTTCGTAGGTGAGTTCGTACCACGCGCGCTGATCGCCGGGGAAGCCGCAGAGCAGATTCCACTGCGCCTGAATCCCGGTGATGCGGGCATAGCGCAGCAGGGCGAGGTTCTGGCTGCCGCTCACGCCTTTGTCCATCAGGCGGAGGAGCGGCGTGGACAGCGCCTCGATCCCCGGCTGAATCATCATGATCCCACCGTTCGCCAGAAGCTGCACTTTGTGGAAGTCGAGATTCGCCTTCTGTTCATAGAAGATCATGTAGCCGGGAAGTTCCTCGCCCAGACGCGGCAGGAGTGTCTTGAAGTAATTGTTCGGCATGATCTGATCGACCATCGAAATGTACTTGGTCGGGTGGACGGCGGCGAGTTTCTTCAAATCCGCGAGGATGCGGTCGGCGGATTTCTGGCGGAAGACCATGCCGCTGCCGTTCAAGCCGCAGAAGGTGCAGTGATGCTTTTGCCCCCACCAGCAGCCGCGACTGCTCTCGTAGACCAGCCAGATGCGCACATCCTGCACTTCCGGCGAGGTCTTGTCGATGAACTGGTCGAACTGCGCGTAGAACTGCGTGTAGTCCGGGCAGGGGAGCGCCTGCATCGCCTGATTCGGTTCGCCGTAGAAAATTCGCGTCGCCGGGAGTTCACGGTGATGGAAGGCATTCAGGAAGTCGATAAAGGTGGATTCCGACTCGCCGGAGAAGATGTAATCGACGTTCGGTGCAAGCGCGGCGATGCCATCCGCCATCGGTCCTTCGCAGTTCGCGCCGCCGATGATCGTCACAACATCGGGCTGGCGGCGCTTGATCGCATTCAGGAAGGCGAGGCTGGCGGCGGTCTGCTCGAAGGTGCTGGTTGCGCCGACGATCTTGTAGTTCATGGCTGCCAGCGCATCGGCAACCTCTTCGACCCACTCGGCTGCCCCGGCGGTGATCTCGATCAACCGCTCGATGTCGTACTCAGTGCTGATCTTCTTGCGGAACGACTCGCTGAACTGGTCTTTGCCATGCCGGTAGGCGGCTTCGGCGAAGACGCGCTCGCCAAACAGGTAGCCGGTCGGCGCGTAGGAGATCTGCTGGTAGAGCTTCGCGCCAATGCGATCTGCGAACAGCAAGTTCGCGTAGAAGACATCGACCGTGTAACCCTGTTCCTTTGCGACCGCTTGCAGCGTGTGCACCCCAAGCGACGCCCGATCCATACCCGCGAACGGCGGGACGATGATCAGGACATCGGCATGAGTCAGTGATTTAGTGATGGCTTCGTGCCGCATGTTCCCTCAATAAGCCTCAATCATGTTCCGACGACAACTTACATTCCGTATCGGATAATCATAACAAACATGCCTAGACGCCACAATGAAGGTGACAATTAAGCTAATCTTCCGGCTGCTGCCCGGTCGATCTGACCGGACGAGACGAGGCGGCGCAGCATTTCCATGTGCGGATAAAGCACCGTATCCGCCTCGATGAACGGGATATGCTGGCGGATCAAGTCGTAGACGGGCTGTGTGCCGTCGCCCAAGCGCTTGTCCGCGCCGATCACGTCCTTGCGGAAGTCGATCCCCTGTGCGGCGGCGAACAATTCAATGCCGAGGATGCGCTCGACGTTGTTGTTGATGCGCCGCGCCTTGAGCGCCGCCGTGCAGCCCATGCTGACGTGATCTTCGACGTTGGCGGAGGTCGGAATCGTATCGACGCTGGCGGGGTGCGACAGGACTTTGCTTTCGGTCGCGAGCGCCGCCGCCGTGTACTGCACGAGCATAAAGCCGGAGTTCAGCCCGCCGTTGCGCGTCAGGAAGGCGGGCAGCACATGCGTGTTGACCGACTCGTCGATCAAGCGAGCGATGCGCCGCTCGGAGATGTTGCCGAGTTCGCTCATGGCGATGCCGAGGTAATCCATCGCAATCGCCAGCGGTTCGCCGTGAAAATTCCCGCCGCTGATGACTGAAATATCGTCACCGTCGATGAAGATCAGCGGGTTGTCGGTGACGGCGTTCAGTTCGATCTCGATTGCCCAGCGGCAGTAAGCGACCGCATCGCGCACCGCGCCGTGCACCTGCGGGATGCAGCGCAGCGTGTAGGCGTCCTGCACGTTGAGCGGGTCATAGCCGCGTGTGAATTCGCTCCCGGCAAGCAGCGCGCGCAAGAACGCCGCGCATTCCTGCTGACGCGGAAACGGACGCAGACGTTGAATCCGTTCGTCGAACGCCATCTGCGTGCCGTGCAGCGCTTCTAAGCTGAGACAGCCCGCGATGTCCCCCGTGCGCATGAGCATTTCGGCGCGGTAGGTTTCCAGCACGCCGAGCGCGCACATGATCGACGTGCCGTTGGTCAGCGCCAAACCCTCTTTCGCGGCGAGCGTCACCGGGGTCATGCCGGCACGGGCAAGCGCCTCCGCGCCGGAGAGGATTTCGCCTTGATATTCGGCTTCGCCCAAGCCGAGCAGCACGAGACTCATGTGCGCCAGCGGGGCAAGATCGCCGGATGCGCCGAGCGAACCTTTTTCGGGGATGACCGGATGTACGCCGTGATTGAGCAGGTCGAGCAGCGCCTGAAGTGTTCCAAGCCGGATGCCTGAATAGCCGCTGGCGAGCGTGTTGGCGCGGATCAGCATGATCGCGCGCGTCGTCGGGATGTCGAACGGGTCGCCGACGCCGACGGCGTGGCTGACGATGATGTTGTGCTGAAGCTGTTCCACGTCGGCAGGGGAGATCAGGCGGTCTTTGAACGCGCCGAAGCCCGTCGTAATGCCGTAGGCGATCTCCCCGCGCGCGATGAGCGTTTGCACGGCGTCGGCGCAGCGGTTGACCGCCTGTTTCGCCGCCTCGCCGAGGACGATCTCTGGCGAACCGGGCTGCCCGTAAGCGACGGCGATCACCTGCTCAATGGTCAAGCTGCTGCCGTCAAGGGTAATTTTCTGCATGACTGAACCTCATTTGAGTTGGGGCGCTCCCGCTTGAAGGAACGTGGTCGCCTCGGATTCGGACAAGCCAATCAAGTTTTCGATCCACCATGTCGCGCCCGCCGCCTGCCATTCCAGAAGCACGTCCTGCTGCTGCGCTGGTGCTAGGTGAGCGATCTTGCCCTGCATCACAATGTCGAACGGGGATGTGAGCGTGCGCTCTGCCTGCACAAACGAATGGACTGCACGAACATCGGCGGGCGTCACATCCGCCGCTTGTCCCGCAGCGTCCCGCTTCTCTAGCAGCACTCCATCGCATTTCAACACGCGCTGCATAGATTTCGGGCGCTGCCAGATGCCGACCACCCACAAAGGAATGCGCGGCTGTTGAACCGGGCGGGGTGGATAATGCATCTCGTCCAGCAGGGTCAGTTTGAGATGAAAATGCTTGCCCGCGTAATCGAACGGTTTGCGCTGATAAAGCAGCGTCAAAATGTCGATGCTCTCATCAAGCATCTCGGCGCGGAGGCGCGTATCGGTTACTTCATCGGGGAAACTCTGCCACCCCATCCAGACGGCACCTGCTCCCAGTCCAAGAATTAGACGTCCATCCGACAGCCGATCCAGTGCTACCGACTCGCTGGCAACCTTCCACGGGCGGCGCAGCGGCATGGGAATGATCATCGTTCCGAGCCGGATTCGCTGTGTGACCATTGCAGCGGCAGCCAGCGCGATCATCGGGTCTTCACACCAGATCGCATCGCCCATAAAGCAGCCATCCCATCCGGCTGCCTCAGCGGTCTGGCACAGCTTTGCCGTCGAACGCGCCGAACCATAGGGCAGCGCGACTCCAAATTTCATAGTTCACCTTTTTCTTGATGTGTTTGCAACGGCTGCTAGATAATCTTCCCGCGCTTGATCACGGTGTTGACCAAATTGCTCCCGAACTCGTACATCAGCGCGCGGTAGTCGGGCGCATCGACGATCAGCACATCCGCCTGCTTGCCGACCTCCAGCGATCCGACCCGCTCCCCCATGCCAATCGCATAAGCGGCGTTGATCGTCGCGGCGTTTAGGGCTTCGGCGGGCAGCAGCTTTTGATAGCGGCAGGCAATCGCCATGACGAACGGCATCGAATAGCATGGCGCAGAGCCGGGATTCAAATCGGTTGCCAGCGCCAGCGCCGCGCCCGCGTCGATCATCCCGCGTGCGTTCGCGTAGTGATGACTGCCCAAGTTGAAATTGACCGCTGGCAGCACCACGCCGATGGTGTCCGACGCGGCTAACACGGCGATCTCTTCGGCGGTCGTCACGTCCAAATGATCGACGGAGGTCGCCCCCGCTTGGATCGCTGCCGTCACGCCGCCTAACGAAACGAATTCGTCCACATGCGCCTTGATCCCCATGCCGTAACCCCGCGCTGCTTCCCACATGCGCTGCGACTGTTCGACGGAGAAGACGCCGTCTTCGCAGAACACATCCACGAAGAACGGGTACGCCGGGTCTGCTTCCGGCGGTTCTAGCCACCGTCCGACATCGGTATAGACACGAGGAAAAATCCGTCGATACCACACGGCGGCAGCGGGCAGCATTTCATTGATGACTAAATCAACGTAGGCATCAGTCCGCCCGCGATATTCTGGCGGCACAGCATGGGCGGCTAAAAAGGTGGGGATGATGTCGTTCGTGTAGTGCCAATGTGCCAGTTCGTCGATTACGTCGAGCAGTTTGAACTCGTTCAGCGTGTCTAACCCGTAGCCCGTCTTGATTTCGACGGAGGTCGTGCCAAGCTTCAACATTTCAAACACGCGGTCGCCAGATTGGGAAAGTAAGTCCTGATGTGATGCAGCGCGAGTCGCTTGCACGGTGCGGTTGATTCCGCCGCCCGCCGCCATGATCTCCATGTAGGTCGCGCCCGCGATGCGCTGCTCGAACTCGTTCAGCCGATCCCCGGCGTAGACGGCGTGCGTGTGGCAGTCCACGAAACCGGGACACACGACCTTATCCGAAGCGTCGATCATCCGGTCGGCAGTATGCGCCGCAAGAATGTCAGCCGTCCTGCCGACGGCGGCGATCCGCTCTCCGTCGATGACCAGTGCGCCATCTTCGATCAAGCCCACGTCGCGCATGGCGTCGCCGCGCTTGGGCTTGCCGCCGGCACTCGCGCACGTCACTAATTGTTTGGCATTGCGGATGATCGTCTTCATCCTCTGCGCTCTCTGCGGTTCATTTCTTTAGCATGGGGATGTCCACCCCGTGTGTCTTGGCGAAGACGATGGCTTCCGGGTAACCTGCGTCGGCGTGGCGGACGACGCCCATGCCGGGATCAGTCGTCAGCACCCGTTCGAGCCGCGCCGCCGCTTCGGGCGTGCCGTCGGCGACGATCACCTGCCCGGCATGGATGCTGTAGCCGATGCCCACGCCGCCGCCGTGATGGATGCTGACCCACGTCGCGCCGCCAATCGCGTTGACCAGCGCGTTGAGCAGGGGCCAGTCGGCAATCGCGTCCGACCCATCGCGCATGGCTTCGGTTTCACGGTTGGGGCTGGCGACCGATCCGCTGTCCAGATGATCGCGTCCGATGACAATCGGCGCTTTGACCTCGCCACGCGCCACCATCTCGTTGAAGCGCAGTCCGGCTCTGGCGCGTTCACCGTAGCCAAGCCAGCAGATGCGCGCGGGCAAGCCCTGAAACGTGATCTTCTCGCCCGCCATTTTGATCCAGCGGCGCAGATGATCGTTTTCGGGGAACAGGTCGAGGATCGCGCGGTCGGTCGCGTAGATGTCTTCGGGATCGCCGGAGAGGGCAACCCACCGGAACGGTCCCTTGCCCTCACAGAACAGCGGGCGGATGTACGCCGGGACGAAACCGGGGTAGTCGAAGGCATTGGTCACGCCGTAGTCGAAGGCGCGCTGACGCAGATTGTTGCCGTAGTCGAAGACGACGCTGCCTTTTGCCTTCCAATCGAGCATGGTCTGGACGTGGCGCGCCATACTCGACATGGCTTGCGCGGCATAGGCATCCGGGTCACGCTGACGCAGTTCGGCGGCGGCTTCGAGCGTCAAGCCCGCCGGGATGTAGCCGTACAGCACATCGTGCGCCGAGGTTTGATCCGTCACGACATCGGGGACGACGCCGCGCGCCGCCAGTTCGGGCAGGACTTCCGCCGCGTTGCCGATCAAAGCGACGGAGAGCGGGGTTTGCGCCCGCAGCGCCTCCTCGACCCACGTCATCGCCTCTTCGAGGCTGTCGCTGATGCGGTCGATTTGCTGCAAGTTGAGCCGCCGCTCGGCGCGCCAGCGATCCACTTCCACGAACAAGCCGACTCCCTCGTTCAGCGTGACGGCGAGCGGCTGCGCGCCGCCCATTTCGCCCAACCCGGCGGTGACGACGAACTTGCCCTTGAGCGTCCCCCAACCATGCTGGCGTGCCAGCGCGCCGAAGGTCTCGTAGGTGCCTTGCAGAATGCCCTGTGTGCCGATGTAAATCCAGCTTCCGGCGGTCATCTGCCCGTACATGATCAAGCCGTCGCGCTCCCACTTGTCGAAGTTCGCCTGAGTCGCCCATGCCGGGACGATGTTGCTGTTGGCGATCAACACGCGCGGCGCGTCGGTGTGCGTGCGGAAGACGGCGACCGGTTTGCCCGACTGCACGAGCAGCGTTTCGTCGGGGTTGAGGCGGCGCAGCGCGTCGAGGATCGCCTCGAACGACTCCCAGTTGCGCGCCGCGCGTCCGCGCCCGCCGTAGACGATCAGGTTTGCCGGGTCGAAGGCGACCGCCGGATCGAGGTTGTTCTGGATCATGCGGTAGGCGGCTTCGATCAACCAGTTTTTGCAGGTGAGTTCCGTCCCGCGCGGGGCGTGGATTTCGCGCGCTGTCATGCTGACCCTCCGACCTCAATGCCGCCGCGTGACTTGAGCGCGGCGTGGATGCGCGCCGTCGCCGTGTGCGCGTCCCGCTCGATCTGCGCGACTTTGGCGTTCAAATCGGCGGCAGCGGCTTGATC
>JACSRG010000808.1 GCA_014879865.1 Anaerolinea sp. | reverse complement strand
GCCTTCGGGAGACGGTAAGCGCACACGTAGCCTGAGAAGCTCCCCGCTTTAGCGGGGAGAGTGGTCACTCGACAACATAGGGTAAAGTAGATCAGTTATACACGACTGAGAGGCAAAAACATGGAATTGGAGAAACCGATCAGCGCGCCGTTTCGCGTGCTGGTGATCGTCGCGCATCCTGACGACATCGAATTTGGCGCGGCGGGGAGCGTCGCCGTATGGACGGAGGCGGGCGCGGAAGTGACCTACTGCATCGTCACCGATGGATCAGCCGGAAGCAATGACCCCACTGTTCAACACGCCGAACTGGTGCAGCGCCGCCAAGCCGAGCAGATGCGCGCGGCGGAGATCGTCGGCGTCCGCAATGTGGTATTTCTGGGCTATGCGGATGGATCGCTGACGCCCTCGCTCGAACTGCGCCGTGACCTGACGCGCCTCGTCCGCCAAGTTAAGCCGGATCGCGTGCTGATCATGGATCCGACGGCAGTGCTGATCAGCGGCGAGGGCTTCGATTACATCAACCACCCGGATCACCGTGCCACCGGAGAAGCGTCGTTGTACGCGGTCTTCCCGTCCGCCGAGACGCGCCCGATCTTCCCCGAACTGCTCGCCGAAGGGCTGGAACCGCATCACGTCAACGAGCTGTACCTCATGCTCAGCGATAAGCAGAACATCGCGGTCGATGTGTCGGCGGTTTGGGAACGCAAAATCCAATCGCTGCTGGCACACCGCTCGCAGTTGGATGAAAGCGTGGTCGATATGATCCGTCAGTGGGACACGGGCGCGGGCAAAGCGGTCGGCGTGGAGTACGCCGAACCCTTCCGTGTGATGAAGTTCTACGACGCGACGCCGCAGAAGGACACGCCCGCGGAGTAGGGCGATCAGTAGGGGGTGCGACAGCCTGCGGTTCGCACCCTCGCCACAAAGAGATGACATGAGCAAACGAGACAAACTTCGCCGTAAACTGAGGAACAACCCGAAAGCGGCAACGAAGCAAGACGTCGAAACGCTTCTCGGGCATTTTGGCTATATACTGGATCATGTTACCGGCAGTCACCATGTGTATTTGCGCGAAACTGAGGATGAGCGGCATCGAATTGTCATCCCGTTTCACGGCACCAAAGTGAAGGCACTATACGTCAAGCTGGTGCTAACGGAACTTGATGAAATCGCGCCGGAAAAGGAAGAGACGGAAGGTGAAAGCGATGGTGAGCAAGACGCTTGATTACTACTTGGCGCTGCCCTACACGATCGAAGTATTCCCTGATACAGAGGACGGGGGATTTGTAGCGCGGGTAAAAGAACTGCGTGGTTGCATAACGCAGGCTGAAACATGGGATGAGCTGTACGCGATGATTGAAGAGGCGAAACGCGCTTGGCTCGAAAGCGCGCTTCAGCACAATCATCCAATACCCGAACCTGTACCGGAGGAAACGCCGCTAGGCGGCGCAGATTAAGACGCTGCCTAGCTCAAACGATAGACCGGCGTAATGCCGTCGATGCCGCGCAGATACACGCTGTCCGGGGTGGGGGTCAGGCGCATCGAGCGGAGCAAATCCATCGCGCCCGGCGACTCGTAGATCGGCTGCGTGACGACGATCTCGCCGGCGGCGGCGATACTTTGCACCCGCGCTGCCAGATTCACCGTTTGCCCGAAGTAGTCCAGCCGCTCGTTCGATTCGACGGCGATGCACGATCCCATGTGTACGCCGATTTTGAGGATCAGCGCCTCGTCACTGGGGACGCGCGCGATTTCGCGGCTGATCACAATGGCGGCTTCGAGCGCCGACATGGGATCGGCGAAACTCGCCATGACTGCGTCGCCCATCGTCTTGACGACCGCGCCGCCGAACTCCGCGATGATGTCGCGCAGCAGTGTGAAATGCTCGCGCACGATCTCGTAAGCGCGAATATCCCCGACGCGCTGGTAGAGCGCCGTCGAGCCTTTCAGATCGCTGAAGAGAAAGGTCACGCTCTTGAAGGCTAGCCCCAACTGCGATGGGATGCTTTCCGCGCGGAATTGTTCGCGGAAGACCTGCGATGTGGCGACCTGCTTGGCGGTCAAATAAGTCGGTTTGCTGTTGAAGAATTCCTTCACGCGCTCGACTTCTTGCGTGGTCAGTTCCGGGTAACCGGTGCGTCCATCGAGGACGACTCCGACCGCCAAGCGCGATTCGCTGCGGTTGACAAAATGGAGCGTCACCGCGCCCGGTTTGAGCGTGACCTGATCCGGCACGATGCGCCCGTCGAAAATCTCGAACGTCACTTCGCGGGTTTCAGCGTCGGGCGCGATGATGATATGCGCAAAGGCATGGCGGCTCGGCGTTACGGCGTGATAGCGCGTTCCCCGGCTTAGGTTCGGCGTCAGCGTGATCGAGTCGTGCGGCTTGAGCACGCTCGACGCCTCGACCAGCTTCTGAAAGATGTCGCGCAGTTCCTTGTCATAGTAGCGACTGCTGGAATACGACCACGTAATCCAGTCACGCTGGAAGTCGAGCGCTTCGATGTCGTGGAAACGGATTTTGCGCGCCGCCGGGGCGACCGTGAAGGCAACCTCGACATTCTCATCGACTGACACGTCAAATTCGAGATCGCACAGATGGCAGTAGCTGTGCGACGTGATCGCGTGAAGCCCGCCGGGGGTGTTGACGAAGGCATAGCAGGTCGGGCAGACCACACCCCAATTCGCTTCAAGAATCCCCGCATGGGTCGCATACAGAAACAGGTCAATCGCTTGGCGCTGCGTGATCTCATGAACCTGCGCATAGCGCAGCGGACTCAGCCGAAACAAGTCTTCGTCGGGCGCAGTGACAAGATAATGACCAAAGGCTTTCAGGATGTCGGCGTCGTGACCGCCGAGGTCTTGCATCGCCGCGAGCCGGAGGGCAAGTGCCGTGTTCTCGATTGCGCTGGACATAGCTTTCCCTGTATCTGCGTACTCTATTGACGCTTCAAGCATACACCGGATTACTCGTCGCGCCCCAGCAGATCGAGCGTTTGCTGTTCCAGTTCCCACATATCCATGTTACGGCGATTCTTGAGCAGATTGCGCAGGCGCGGATAATCGGCGGTGAATTCCTTAGCCCACTCCTGCGCGAACTTACCACCGCGAATTTCTTCCAGCGTGATCTCCATCAGCCGTTCCAGCTTGAGGTCGTTGAAGCGCTCATAGCGGCTGAGGATGCCGTACTGCGCCGTGAGCGCCTGCGAATCGAGCGCCTTCATCAGCCCGTGACTCGCCGCTTGACGCAGGTAATCCGATGTTTCGCCGGAAAGATACAATTCGGTGAACACGGCTTCGGGCGGGTAGCCGACTTTGATGAGCAGTTCTGCCGCCGTGATCACCAGATGATGGAAGACGGGCAGCACGGCTTGCTGAAGGAAGAGGTCAAGCTCGGCTTCTTGCTCGAAGCGGATTTCCACGCCGCCAACTTTCAGCGCGCCCGCTGCTTTGGCGATGGCTAAGACGGTTTGCCATGCATTGCGGCTGGCGTCCTGTGCGACGGCGACGAACGACGGAAAACCTTCGCCGGAGACGTAACGCTCGCGGACGGCGGTGCCGACGGTGCGCGCCGCAACCAAGCCGACATCCACGAACGGCGGCGCTTCGATGAAGCCGAACGTCAGGTTGTAAGCGCTGCTGAAGATCAGTGTTTGCCCGCGCCGCAGATGCGGCGATACGCCTTCAAGGTATACTTTAGGCATGGCTTCGTCGCGCAGCAGCGGCATGATGATATCGGCGGCGGCGACGAGTTCGGCAATCGGGATGGGCGTGAAACCCTCGGCGCTGGCTTCCGCCCGTTTTTCGGCGCGCGGTTCGTGCACGATCACGTTTGCGCCGCTGTCCCGTAAGTTAAGCGCCATCGGACGCCCCATGTTGCCATAGCCGATGATGCCAATGCGTTTGCCCGATAAGAAGTTTAAGTCGCCATCGGCGTCATGATAAACCATCGTCATCAGAACATCTTTTCACTAGGAGCTGGTGCATGCTCAAACGATACCTTCTGTCTGTAACGAAAGCAACCGCTGTCTTGCTGACGCTGATCCTCGCGGCGGGGTGCAGCAGTACCGAGGGCGGGGCGCTCCCGTTTGTCAGCGCGCCAACCGCGACGCCGCTGCCGTTCGCGCTGTTCAGCGCGCAGGATGTATTCGACGTTTTCTCGCGGGCAGAACTTGGCGTGCAGAATATCGCCGAGCAGAATCTGCCTGCCCGTGAAGACCCGTCGTCGTTCGGTGAACGGTTTGTTTTCGAGATTCAGGCGATTGCGCCGCTCGGCGGGCAGATCGTCGTCTTCGATACGCCCGATCAACTGGCGGCGTGGCAGGCGTATATCGAACGGCTGCGCAACAGCTCCGCGACGCGGCGCAATGTGGTCTATGTGTATTTCAGGAATAACCTGATGCTGCAATTGAACAACACGCTGACGACGGCGCAGGCGACCGCTTTCCGCCTCGCCTTCGAGGAGATGACTTTCACGCCGTAGAGGACTAGAGTCTTGCCCTCATCCCCCGTCCCCTTCTCCCTCAGGGAGAAGGGGAGAAGTTCCGTTTTTCAAATCCCTCTTTGTGAGGGTTGGCATAGCGCCGGACTACAGATTCACCATCCACACGGGGATGTCGTAGCCGTTGCGCTGGAAGCCGAAGCGTTCGTAGAGGTGCTGCGACCGTGTGTTGCTCAACTGCGTGTTGACGGTCATCGAGACGACGCCGCGCCGCGAGAACCGGCGGATCACATCGCCGAGCAGCGCCGCGCCGACGCCCGTCCCCTGCGCTTGTGGGCTGACAGCCAACCGCGCGAGGTGTGAACCATCGAAGTACATGGTGCTGGCTTGGTAGCCGACGATTTGCTCGTTGCGCAGCGCGACCGCGCAGTAAGCAGAAACCCGCGCGGCTTCGCGTACTTCGTCGCCCGTAAGCTGCCATGGGGGTTCAAATGCGGCTTGATCGACCTGCGTGATGGTGACGAGGTCAGTGGGCTGCGTAGCACGGATCGTTAGCCCCGGCAGCGATTCCCCCACGAGCGGCGGTTGATCGGCGCGGCGCAGCGTGATGACTTCCTCACGGCAGGTGAACCCGTGCGGCGTGATCAACGGGATGAGCCAATCGCGGATCATCAGCACGGCGACCAGATGAATCTGACGCGTGATCAGTTCTTTGTGCACAGCGTTCCACAGGATGTCGAACACACGGGCAGCGTCGGCGTTGTCGCTGATCCCGGCGATGCGCAGCCATGTCGTCCCGCCGAGCGGGGGCGCTGCCGCCAGCACACCGATCAAGCGACCGTACTGCCACGCCAACCGGATGATCGCATCCGGCGTTTCGAGCCATTTTTCCGCTTCCTGCCAGTCAATATGGGTATGCACGTTGTAGTTGCGGAACAAAATATCCGACACGAGATGACGGTCGCGCCGCGTGTACTCCGTAATGGCGATCTGCCGGGAAGTCGAGGTGCTCATGACGACGTCTTGTACATCCGATCCACATATGGGCGCACATGCAGCGCGAACGGGACACAGCGGCGGCGATCCAGCACGCGCGTGCGCAGCCGGGGATCAAGTTCGTTGGTCGTCGCCGTCGTCGTGATGAGCGTCTTCATGCGGCGCAGGTAGCGGTAGTCGAGAATCTGGAAAACCTTCTCGCGCGCCCACGCCGACATCGAGTCGAAGGACAGGCTGTCGAGGACGAGCACGGACGTATTGCGCAGAATCGATAGGCGGCGCTCCAGCCGGATTTGCGTCCGCGTGTCGAAGCCGGAGCGCAAATAGTCGAGCAGTTCGGCATTGGTGAAGAAGATCACCGGAATGCCTGTCCGATCCAGTTCGTTGGCGATGGCGGCGGCAAGATGCGTTTTGCCCGTGCCGTGCGCGCCCATCAGGATCAGCCACTTGTCCTTCGACTGGACGAACTCACGGGCAGCGTTGAGCGCATTCTCGTAATTCGCCTTTTCGTCGGCGTTGACACGCGTGCGGGTGTCGAAGTTCTCGAACGTCAAGTCGCGGTAGAGTGATAGGTCTGGCAGCTCATCGACCGATGTTTCGATCCGCGTGCGGAAGTCCGGCGCTTTGATTTTGACATGCTGCGTCAGCGTGGTATCACCGAGGCGGCTGGCAAGGCGCGGGTCGATGATTTCGAGATCGACGTTTGAGGTGATGACGGTCGGCAGGCGGTAGACGTAGCGGTGATTAAGCAGTTGGAACAGCTTTTCGCCCGCCCATTCGCTCGAATTTTCCACGCCGAGATCGTCGAGGATCAGCACGCGCACATCGCGCAGGCGATCAAATGTCTCGTCGTAGCCCGCTTCGCTGGTCGGGGCGTAGGCGCTGCGCAGATAGTCGAGCAGGTCGGGCACGGTGACGAAGATCACCTGTTCTTCGCGTTCGAGCAGGGCATTACCGACGGCAGCGGCGAGGTGTGTCTTGCCTGTGCCGTAGCTCCCCTCGAACAAAATCCAGCCGTTGAGCTGATCGACATAATCCCGCGCATAGTCGAGCGCGTCTTGCAGCGATTGGCGCTGGTTGGGGGTTGCGGTGGGGATGTTGGTGTCAAAGGCGGCGAAGGTCTTCTCTTTGTATGCCTCAAGGTTGCCGAGCTTGCGCAGACGTTCGCGCCGTTCGGGGTCGGTGCGGTAGTTGGGGCAGCGGAACAACTGCCCGAACTGCGGATGCCCGACCGGGAGATCGGCGCGCACATAGCCCAAGCCGCCGCACAGCGACTCGCGCCCGCACAGCGCGCACACCGACTCGTCACCACTCGATGAAGTCGGCATATTCCCCGGTGATGTACCGTTTTCCATCCCGTTCATCAGGTCTTTGAGCGACCGCATTGCCTTTACCTTCTCGCTGCCAGCGATCTAAGACTGCTTGCACGAACCGCCAGTTGAGCGCATTTTTGGCGACGGCGATCCGCATGGCTTCGACGATCCAGCTTAATGGAAACTCTTTCTCGGCATCCTTGAGCATGTCGGCGATCATCGGCGTCAACGACCCAAAATGATCCTCGTACAGGCGGTAGATGTTGGGGCGCTCCGGCAGAATTTCGACCGGGAGACGTTCGCTCCCCGGCTGCCACAAGCCGAGTCGTACCTGTTCGTAGCCGTTCCGTCCCATTTGCGTATTGATAAAATACAGGCGTTCGTTCGATTCGCCTAGTTCCACTTCGACCGAGAGCAGCGATCCGCGCACGCACGCCTGCGCCAAGCCGTGATCCAGCCCGGTTTCGCCGCCAATGCCCGCCAGCAGTTCGGCGCTCGCCGTGAAGTCACGGCGCAGCAGATAGCGGTAGGTCCCCTCGCGCTGTTGAATCGCCCACATCGCGTAGATCGTGACCTTGAGTTCGATCAGGTCATCGATCTGCGGCAGCAGGTCGGTGACGAACTGCGCGTAGACGGCGAAGGTCGGCTGTTTGCCGGGGAGGAAACCGCTAAAAGGCGTCATAGGCTGTTCAAGTCGATCTTCATGGTCTTGGCGTCGGAGAACTTGGTCAGCGACTTCTCGAAGTGCAGGTCAAT
>JACSRG010000148.1 GCA_014879865.1 Anaerolinea sp. | reverse complement strand
CCCCTTCGCCCTGAGGGAGAAGGGGACGGGGGATGAGGGCTACAATGAGTTTGCAGACACATCCTAGTTATGCGGGCGGGAAGTCCACGTCTTTGCTGCGCAAAGCAAGGGACTTGCCCCGCCCGATCTACTCGGAAACGCTCACCGAAGGTGGTTCTTTCTCAGTCCTCAGTAATTCTCTCTTGTTCTACCGGACGCGCTCTTCGCTATAGACGGGCGTCAGCCATTCGCGGTACTTCTCCACGCGCCCCTTGACCACGTCGAAGAACAGATTGCGCGTCCGTTCGGTGATCGCGCCCATCTTGCCCGTGCCGATATTCCGGTGTTCCACGCGGGTGATCGCTGCGACCTGCACGCCTGTTCCGCACAGGAACATTTCGTCGGACACGTAGACCTCCGTGCGGTCGATGTCGCGTTCGACGACTTCCAAGCCGAGTTCTTCGCGCATCAGCGTGATCAACGACCGGCGGGTGATACCTTCCAGCACATTTCCGCTGACCGGCGGCGTGTAGACCACGCCCTTACGCACCATGAAGATGTTCGCGGCGCTCGATTCGGAGATCGTGCCGTCCTCGTTCAAGACCAGCGCCTCATCATAGCCGGAGAGCAGCGCATCCGACTTGATCAGCGCGCTGTTGGCATATGCGCCGCTGATCTTCCCGCGCGCCGGGATCGCGTTATCTTCCACGCGCCGCCACGCCGAAAAACCGACGTGCAAGCCTTCTTCTTTTTCCACATAGCGCCCGAACGGCAGCGCGAACATGGTGAATTCGTCGTCCACGTCATGCAAGCGCACGCCGATCATCTCGGTCGATTTGTACGCCAGCGGACGGACATACACGTTCTCGTGGAAGCCTTCCTGACGCAGGAGCTCGTTAAGCAGGTCAACCAACTGCTGCGGCGTGTACGGCAGGTTGATGCGGATCAAGCCGGCGGACTGCACAAGGCGTTCGAAGTGGTCATGCGGGCGGAAGACGAACAACTGATTCTCGTCCGCATTCCAATAGCCGCGCAGTCCACCAAAGACCGCCGTGCCATAGTTCAGAGCGTGGGTCATGACGCCGACGCGGGCTTCGGAGATCGGCACGATTTTGCCTTCAAAGAATGCGAATTTGGGTTTGCCTTGTTCAGCCACCGAATAACTCCTTAAGTTCTACGTGGAATTGTAAGGGCATGATATATCACGCCGGTGCGACCCATCAATAACCATTACAGATCACGGACCGACCAGCGCGAGGACGAACAGCGCACCGAACGAGATCACGCCGAACGCCAGCACGACCGCGCCGACGATGCGCCCCCATTTCGTCGTTGAGCGGAAGCCATCCGCGATCAAGATTGAGAAGGGGAACAGCACGAGCGCGTAGCGGGAAAAGCTCTGCGTCATGTAGAGTTCGTCCGTACCCCACACCCAGTTCACCTTGCTGATATAAACCAGCAGATACCCGGCAGTATAGGCGATCAGCGCCCAACGGCGGTGGCGCTTGAGGCGAATCTGGAGCAGCAGCAGCAGGATGCACACGAGGATCGCCCATGCATCCGGGTTGACGAGCGCTTGGCTCACATGCGTCCCGATCCAGCGGAGGTTGATCAGCAGTCCGTCGAGCGGGTTGGTGAAGAAGACATACGACGACGCGGCATAGACTTGCTCGAGCGGCGGTAGGTTCAAACCTGCACGGTAGGCGTAAAAGAGGATCAAGCCGAAGGGGATGAGCGCCAGAGTCCATGTGCGGCGAATCAGCGGACGCGCGGCGCTCCACCACGAACGCGGCTGCGTGAACGGAAATCGTTCCTGTTCGAGCAGGTACAGCACGGCAACGCCGATCAGCAGCGCACCCTGCGAACGTGTCAGCGTGGCGAGGAAGCCGCACAGCGCCGCCAGCGGCACGCGCCGAATCGCTAGACAGTAGAACATGCCGACCACGCACGCCAGATAGATCGATTCGGACATGGGCGCGGCGAAAAAGACCGAGAGCGGCTGCAAGGCGACGATGGCGACCGACCAGCGCGCGAGCGAGTCGTCTCCGTCTTCATGGGGAAAGGTGATGATCACGAAGCGATAGAGGAGCGTGAGCGCGAGGGCGAACGCGGCAGTTTCGACCACCAGCGCCGCGAGATCAATCGAACCGGGCAGCAGTACATCGGCGGTAAGGAACGCCAGCGGCGTCAGCACGTTGAAGACGGTCGCGCCGGGGTTGTCGAGACGGTAGCCGTTGTGGGCGAGGTCGAGGTAATGCACGGCGTCCCAGCGCCGCCACACACCGAACACGGCTTCTGTGATCGGGGAGTCGATGGGCGGAAGATCGGCGTTGGCGGTGTGAATATCGACACTCGCGCCGCCGAAATTGACCGCGACCACGCTCCATGCGATGCCGAGCAGCACGGTCAGCAGCAGGCGATGCAGCAGCGCCGCCCCGATCCCCCACGTCCACGCTGCCCGCCATCCGGTCATATTGTCGTCTCCGGTGTTTGTCATGATGCGGGGATTATAACGGGAATAAACACGTAGGGGCATGATATTTCATGCCCCTACTTACTTACGCGAAACAGCTACTCCGCGCGGCGCAGTGTCACCTGCCGACCGCGCATCGTGCCGGTCTTCATGCGCTTGAGCACGCGCTCGACGTGCATTTCGTTGACATCGACGAACGTCTGGTTTTTCTGGATGTCAATCGCGCCGATGGCACGACCGGGGATGCCCGCTTCGCTGGCGATCACGCCGACCACGTCGCCGGGTTGAATGCCATGCACGCGCCCCGCGTCGATCATCAGGCGCACCATGCCCGCTTCGCGCTCGTTGGAGCGGCGGCGCGGACGTTCGCGGTCTTCGCCGTCCTTGTCGTAGCGGCGTTCCCCGCTCCGCTCAAAGCGCCGTTCGCCACCGCGATCAAAGCGCCGACCACCGCCTTCGCGGTCGCGGGCTGCCTGACGCTCGGCGTAGGTGCGTTCGCGCGGCTCTTGAATATCCTCGATGGGACGCTGAAGCTCGCCCGCGCGCGCCAAGCGAATGGCGGCAGCGGCGATCTCGGTCGCGTCGTAGCCGACGGCGATCAGCCCGTGAATGAAGTTGACCTCACGCTCGAAGTCTTCGGTTTCGAGCAGGTTGCTCAGCTTCTCGGTGAAGCGTTGATCGCGCTTGGCGATCACCTCATCGACATTCGGCAGCTTGGCGCGGCGGATCGGCTGGCGGGTGAACTGCTCAATCGTCTTGAGCCAGCGGCGTTCGCGCGGCGTCACGAGCGTGATGGCGATGCCTTCGCGTCCCGCGCGTCCCGTGCGTCCGATGCGATGCACGTAGTCTTCGGCATCATACGGCACGTCGAAGTTGATGACGTGCGACATATCCTGAATATCCAACCCGCGCGCGGCGACATCGGTCGCCACGAGGATCGTGATCTGTCCGCGCCGGAAACGCCGCATGACCGTCTCGCGCGCCTCTTGGCTGAGATCGCCGTGCAGCGCTTCGACCGGGAACAGGCGGGTGAGCAGGGTATCGGCGAGACTCGCCGCGCCGAGCTTGGTACGCGTGAAGATCAGCGCGCTGTGGACATCTTCGACTTCGAGGAGACGCGCCAGCGCCGCGACTTTCGAGTTCTCCTCGACCAGATAATAGCGCTGTTCGATCTGCGGCACGGTCAGCGTCTTCTGCTCGATGGCGACCAACTGCGGGTCGTGCATGTACTGCTTGGCAATCGAGCGGATGGCGTCGGAGAGGGTCGCGGAAAACAGTGCGGTTTGCCGTTCGGGCGGTGTCGCCCGCAGGATTGTCTCGACGTCGTCGATGAAACCCATCTTGAGCATCTCGTCGGCTTCGTCGAGGACGAGGAAGCGGACGTGGTGCAGGTCGAGCGCGCCGCGCTCGATGAGATCGATCACGCGCCCCGGCGTGCCGACGACGACATGCACACCTTCATCTAAGCGCTTGAGCTGCCGCGTATACGACGAACCGCCGTAGATCGCAACAACACGCGCGTTCAGGTGCTTGCCGTACTGGTAAATCGCCTCGGTGACTTGCAGCGCGAGCTCTCGTGTCGGCGTCAGGATGAGCCCCTGCACCTTGCGCGAGCTAATATCTAAACGTTCGAGCAAAGGCAGCGCGAAGGCTGCGGTTTTGCCCGTCCCCGTCTGGGCTTGTCCAAGAATATCGCGCCCCTCTAACAGCGCCGGAATCGCGCGTTCTTGAATGGGGGTGGCATTCTCATAGCCCAGTTCCATCACGGCTTGCACAAGTGGCTGGCGCAAGCCCAGACTATCAAACGTGACTGTCATTCATTACCTTTGTTGATTGAAAACGCCCCGCGTAGGTGGGCAGGGCGAAATTACGTAGAATTACCTGTGTGGTTATTATAACACACAGGCATTTATTCCTCTAGTCCGAGTCGGCGAAACTCATGGTATTCCAACGTCGCACCGGCGTTTAATCCATCGCTTGATTCGCGTAGACCGGCTGAATCGTCTTGACGACATGACGCGGTTCGCGGACGACGAATACCAGCATGACGGCAGTCACCGCCGCGCCGACCACCGCCAGCGCGAAGGTCGAGCCGAAACCTGCCGAGTCCGCCAGCCACCCGCCGAGCAGCGGGACGAACAGCGACACGGGACCGATCAGCGTGCTGGTCAAGCCGATGTAATACGGGCGTTCGCTCTCGCTGCAAAACTCGACGGTCAGCGCCATCGGCGTTGTCCACAATGCGCCGTTGGACGCACCGACGAGCGCGAATACGACGTAGAACCAGCCCGCCGACGGCGCGACCAGCGCGATCACCGCGCTCGTGCCGATCAACACCATGCCCACCGCATAGGCGAGGCGGTGACTGTAGCGGTCGCCGAGCCAGCCGAACAGCGGCGTCGCCAGCGTTAGCGCAAGGCTCATCACGCCCGTCATTAAGCCAAGCGTCCCGGCTTCGACGTTGAATTGGCGTACGGCGTAAACCGTGTAGAAGGCAGAACCAATCGTCGCGACCTGTGTCACCATTCGGGCGACGATGAACCAGCGGTAGTTCGGGTTTTCGCGCAGAATGGCGATCAAGCGGTCGATGAACTCGCGCCACGAGAGCGTCATTTCCTTCGGCGGTTCGATGGCGGGTTCGCGGGTGCGCGCCAGAAACACGAACGACACCATCATGAAGATGCCGCACAGCACAAACGGCAAGGTGAAGTTCCATGGCGCTGGGAGCGTTTGCACTAACACGCCAGCTAAAACCGCGCCGCCGATCCCGGTGAGGTTCGCCGCGCTGGACTGGATGCCGTAGAACGTGCCGCGCATGTTATCGGGGATGACTTTGGCGATCATGCTTTGCCACGCGGTCGCGGTGAGTCCCGCGCCGAGCGCCTGCCAGATCACCACGCCGAACGCCAGCAGCAGCGCGATCTCACGGCTGACCACGCCTGCCGCCAGAAAGGCGACGCCCGCCAGCAGGAAATAGGGCAGCCGTTCGTGCAGGGTCATGCCCAAGACCATCGGACGATAGCGGGACAGCCGCCCAACGCGCTTGGCGGTCAATAGCTGCGGGAAAAACCAACCAATCGAATGCACGGCGGCAACCATGCCGATCAGCATGGTGGAATTGGTCAGGGTGGAGAAGAATAACGGCAGAATGGTGGTAAACGATGCGAAACTCAGGGCGAACCCGTAGAAAGTCGCATCCAAGACATTTACGGTAAAGTTATGTCGGACGTGTGGACGAAGCTCTTCGCGCAAAATGACACCTCACAGGTAACCAAGCTATTATAGCATTGCCCTGTGCTGTGAATGATAAGACCATGCGAACCATCGGTTAAGGCTAAGTTTTGTAGCGATCCGGCATCGGTTTGCTCTGCACGTCGTAGACCTCGAACCCGCGTTTGAGGTAATTCGGGAGCGCTTGCAGACTGTCGAGGTTGCACGTATCGACGAGCACACGCTCCGCGCCGTCATTCCACGCCTGCTCGATCCCGAAACTCAACAGATGTTTGCCCAAACCACGCCCCATGTTGCCGGGGATCAAGCCGAAGTATTCGATCTCCGTGTCCATGCCAAGCCGGTGCAGTTCGACGTAGCCCGCCGGTTCGTCGTCCACATAGAGCACATAGATGCTCACGGCGGGGTCAGTGATCGCCGCGTGCAGTTCCTCGTCGGTCATCAGGCGGCGATCCCGCCAGCGCAGTTGGTCGCCGACGGAGTCGTACAGGAAGCGGTAAAACGGGACGGTCGGCTGTTCCAGCCGCTTGATCGCCATGCCCGGATCGATGATATAAGCGGGCTTGAACTGCGCACGGTCGGTCATATGTAGATAGGTGATGATGAAGGTATCAGGAATCCTGTCGCTCACAACATACCTTTTAACATTCAAATGGGCTATAATCGCTCCCTATCAATTTTGATGAATACAACCGGGGTTGTATAGGTCAAAATGCCTAAATATCCTCGCCGTTGTCCATCAACTTGGCACAAATTCAAATAGCTTTTTGAGGTCAACTCATGGATTTCGCACTCACCGAAGAGCATCTACAAGCACAAAAGATGGTGCGCGACTTCGCCGCCAAAGAAGTGATCCCTGTGATCGGCGAATGGGATCGTAAGCAGCAGATGAACCCGGAATTCCTCCCGCGTATGGCGGAACTGGGCATTCTTGGAATTTGCATCCCCGTGCGGTACGGCGGGCAGGGCTTCGACTACATCACCCTCGGCTTGGTCTGCGAGGAACTCGAACGCGCCGATACGCATCTGCGCGTGATCATGTCGGTACACGCCGGTTTGAACAGCCTGTCGATCCTCCAGTGGGGGACGGAAGACCAGAAACGCCGCTTCTTGACCCCGCAGGCGCGCGGCGAGCAGTACGGCGCGTTTGGCTTGACCGAACCGGGCGTCGGCAGCGATGTCGTCAACATGGCATCGACCGCGCGGCGTGAAGGCGATGTTTATATCCTCAACGGCGAGAAGATGTGGATCAGCTTGGCGACCAAAGCGCACAACTTCCTCGTCGTCGCCAAGACCGATCCGAGCGCCGGGCATCGCGGCATGACGGCGTTCATTGTCACCAGCGACATGAAGGGCGTCAAGACGGGCGATATTCACGGCAAACTCGGCGTGCGCGCCGGATCGACGGGCTGGGTGGCGATGGAAAACGTCGAAGTCCCGGTCGAAAACCGGCTTGGTGAAGAAGGCGAAGGCTTCAAGATCGCGATGGCGGCGCTCGATAACGGGCGCTACACCGTCGGCGCGGGCGCGGTCGGCTTGATCCGCGCGTGCCTTGAGGACAGCATCACCTACGCGAAGGAACGCAAGACGTTCGGCGTGCCGATTGCCGACCATCAGTTGATCAAGCAGAAGATCGCCTACATGCAGCAGTGGTACGATGCGGCGAGCCTGCTGATCTATAAGGCGGGCTGGCTCAAGAATCAGGGTATCCGCAACACCCGCGAGACGGGCATGGCGAAGTGGTATGCGACGGACATGAGCGTGCAGGCAGCGCTCGAAGCCGTGCAGATTCACGGCGCGTATGGCTTCAGCGATGAGTACCCGGTCGA
>JACSRG010000149.1 GCA_014879865.1 Anaerolinea sp. | reverse complement strand
CCGAGATCTACACTCTCTCCGTCGTCGGCAGCGTCAGATGTGTATAAGAGACAGTCCCGAAATACGCCTCTAGCACCTGACGGGCAATCGGCGCGGCGATCTCCGACCCCTGCCCCGACGTCTCCACCATCACCACGACCACGATTTCCGGGTTATCGCGCGGCGCGTAGCTGGCGAACCACGCATGAGACGGCGTTTCCGGTCCGCCGGACTGCGCCGTGCCGGTCTTGCCGCACACGCCGATGGATTGCAGCGGCGAATTGCGGAAGACGAAATCCGCCGTGCCGCCCGCCCGCGTCACGTCACATAAGCCCTGCCGGATCGTGTCCATGACTTCTGTGCGCACGTTGATCGGCGTGAGGGTGGGGATCGTCGTCGGGGTGAGCGCGTCTCCGAGCAAGCCGACCTGTTCAACCAGATACGGCGTCGGCAAATCACCGCCATTGGCAATCGCCGCGAACCAGCGTGTGACTTGCAGCGGCGTCACCTGCATAAAGCCCTGCCCGATTGCCATGTTGACCGATTCGGAGAAAGTCCACACTTCGCCGCGACTCTCGCGCATCCAGTCGGGGTCGGGGATGAAACCAGATTCCTCCACCAGATCAGTCATGCCCGTCGGCACGCCAAAGCCGAATCGCCGCGCATACGTCGGCAAAATCCAAGGATCAGCTTGATCAAGCTGGTAGCCTGCCTCGTAAAAGTACGGATTGCAGCTGTTGGTCAGTGCGCCCGCCAGTGTGAGCGTCCCGTGACCATTGTTCCAGTCGTAGCGCGTGATGTCGCGGTTCCAGATGCCGACGCACGTATAGCGTTGATCGAGCGCGTACACGCCGCTGTCGGCGGCGGCGGTCGCGGTGACGGTCTTCATCACCGAGCCGAGCGGATACAAGCCCTGTACCGCCCGGTTGACTTCCGGGTGACGCGGGTTGGTCTGGTTCTGCTCGATCAAGCGGAGCGCCTGCGCACGTCCCATCGTCGGGAAGACGTTGTAGGCGTTGTTGTCGAAATACGGGTAGCTGACCAGTGCGCGGATCGCGCCTGTGTCGGCGTCCATGACGACCACCGATGCGCCGCTGGAGGTTTCCGCCCAACCGCCCTGCGCCTGCCGGTAGCTGTCGCTGACGATGCGTTCGGTCGCCGCCTGCAAGTCGGCGTCAATGGTCAGCCACAGGCTGCGCGCGGGCTGTGCGTTTGTGCGCGTCAACTCACGCAGCACCGTGCCATTCGGCATCACAATGCTCAACGAGCCGCCGGGCGTCCCGCGCAGCGTTTCATCCCATGACAGTTCGATCCCGGCGCGTCCGATGATCGACGCTTGGTTGAAGCCTGCCGCCTCAAGCGCGGGGATCGCGTCTGCATCCGGGTAACCGACGTAGCCGAGGATGTGCGGCACAAGCGTCCCTTCGATGTAGCGGCGAGCAGGCATGTTGCCGAACTGAGCCGCGCACAGGTCTTCAAGCTGCGTACGCGCGGCGGTATACACGGCAGGTTCGACGATGCCAAGCTCGACCACCCAATCGGCGGGACGCGCTTCGAGGCGCGCTTGGACTTCGGTCACGTCTTGATCGAAGGCAGTCGCCAGCGCGGCGAGGCAGTTCGGGTAATCGCGAATCTCCTGCCGGATCACGTTGATGCGCACCATGCGCCCATTTTGATCTGCCAGAATCGTGCCATTCCGGTCGTAGATGTTGCCCCGGTTCGGCGTGGTCAGGTTAGCAACCAACTGCGCGCCATTGGTCATCCCGTCGAAGATGTTGTCCGGCGTCCACGCGACGCGCCATTCGTTGGCGTTCTCGTCCACGACGAGCGTCAAATCGCGGTTCGTGTCGCTGATGTCGCCGAGCAGCCGGGTGTGAAACGTCGCGTTGTAGTTGAAGATCGCCACCGAATCCTGTTCGCGGAAAATGCCCGTCCCGTCGGTGACGGCGACCGAGGCAAACGTCATCGTCTCATTGGCGCGGTCGTAGGCAGCTTGGAAGTTCTCGAAGGGATAGGCATCCTGCGCGGCGAGGCTCAACAGGCGGTGCATGGCAGCGAGATCGCCGTTTTGCCACTGCGTCAGCCATTCGCGGGCGATGCGTTCGGCGTCCTCAAGCCGGTAATTGGACGGGAGCAGCGCGCGCGTCGGCATGATCTGCGCGGCAGGCGCTGCCGACTGGGGACGACACGCCGCCGCCAACGCGATCACAACGAGGATGAAGCCAAAACGCCAGCGCATAAGCCGCCCGATCTTGAATAGCCGATGAAGTCACGCCCCATTATAAGCCGAATTGCTCTATCCCGGTTATACTCTGCCCAATAGTCGATCCTACCCATGAGGAGCAGTGACGATGAGCCAGATTGACAGTTTGAGCGCAAATGAGTTCGAAGTCCAGCTCAACGGGGAAAAGGTGGACGGCGTCTTTCGCGTCAGCGGACTGACTCCGCTGCGCTCCGACAGCGCAACCCACCCGTTCCAACTCTCGAAAATGGTGCAGCGCGATCCGGCACTCCCTTTCAACGTGTGGCTGCGCGAAACGCTGGCGGCGAAAGGCGCTGCGGCGCACCCCACGCGCACGCTGACGATCATCGCGCTGGACGAGGGCGTCGAGTCGCGCCGCTGGACGGTGACCGGCGCGTGGATCAGCGAGATTCGCTACTCCGAGTTCAACAGTGCGTCGAGCGAATTGGTCGAGGAATGTGCCATCATTCACTACGGCGACATGCAAATGACGTGGACGAGCTAAAGCTAAAAGCGCAAGTGCAAGAGTAAAGATTCAACGCAAAGGCGCGAAGACGCAGAGACGCAAAGGAAAGAGGGAAGGAAGAAAACGGTTGCTGATACAAGGTTTCTTCACACTCTTACTTTGCGCCTTCGTGCCTTTGCGTCTTTGCGTTACGTTCTTTCCTTTCTTGCTTTACCCCGTGATCTCCACCACAACGCCGTCTTGCGCCCAGTCGTAGAGCAGCGCGATGTTGTCATTGCTCAACAGGATGCAGCCATAGGTCACCCGCGTGCCGAGACTGTTCGTCCACAGCAGTTGACTGCCGCCGCGCGTCGGGAAGCCGTGAAAGCCGTTGGTGAAATCGGCGTAGGGCACGGGGCGATACACGCCGAGGAAGTTCGGCATCCATAGATTCCAATTGCTGGCATAAGCGTTCGGCTCGTGCGAGAGGATTTGATACACGCCTGTCCATGTCGGGCTGCTGTCGATCCCGGTGCTGACGACCCAATCCCATTTCAGCGCGCCGTTTTCGTAGACGCGGGCGCGCTGCTCGCTGATGCTGACTTCGATGCGCTTGCCGCTGACGACCGGCAGGGGCAGCAGCACATCCGGCGACGGGATGGTGATCGACTGCCCGACACTCAACGCCTCGACGCCGGGATTCACCTCTTGCACATACGGGTATGGAATGCCGTAATCCCATGCGATGCTGATGATCGACTCGCCGGGTTGGACGGTATGCTGTCGTTCGCGGTGATACAGGCGAACCGGCGTGTAGTCTGAACCGGCGGCAGCATTCACGGCAGCGGCGACGCCTTCCTGTAGGTTGATATAGCGATCCGCGCCCAGTTCTGCCTGTCGCCCGTTCAAGTAGGCTTCGACCTGCGCCGCGTCAAGCGGGAGCGCCGTACCGGGGAGCGGTGGCTCGGTGATCGGAATGGCGATCCACTGCCCCCACGTTGCCGGCGGCACATCCCATGTGATCGTCTCATCGCGCACCGGATCATACAGACGCAGCGAGATCGCATACGGCGGCACGTAGGGCGTCGGTGAGGGTGGGATAGGCGTCGGGACAAAGCCGATTCCGTTCGGGCTTGCCATCACCACGCCGATCAGCGCGATCATGCCCAACACGCCGATCAGGAAGATCGGCGCGGCGATCATGCCGATGGTCAGCCAGCGCATGTCGAACGAACCGGCGCGTGCCGGAGATCGGCGCGCTGGCATTCGATTTTGCGGCGCACGGCGTCGTCTGGGTTGGTTTCGGGTCTGCGGTGGACGAACCGGCGGACGAACCGTATAGTTGCTCATGGAGGTTGTTTCTCAGGTATTCACATTACCTCCATTATAAAGGCTGCGGCGGCGTAGGGTATCCGCCGTTGGGCGGATGATTCCCCTACGCACTTGACCGAGTTACAACCGGGCGATCAATTCACCGCGCTGGAAGCGCTTCGCGCCGAGCCACAGCACGACCAGTGCAGCCGCCCACACGACCGCACCCATGATCAGGATTGTCGGCACGTTCAGGTAGATAACCCCCGCCATCTGCGCAACGATCAGCAGGATCACCGGGATGACGAGCATGCTGCTGACTTGAATCGCCTCCTGTACGGTCTTCGCCCGCGCCGAGACGAAGATCACCGCGGCTAACCCGGCTGCCGAGACGGCGGGCGCGAACCACAGCACAAGTGTCAGCCACGAGAGGTTCGGGAAGAAGACCCGTTCCATCACACTCCACGCGGCGACGTTGATGACGGTCGCGTAGATCACACCGCCGAGCAGCGCCACGAGCAATGCCGGAATCCACGCCATGAGCAGCTTGCCGAGATACAGCTCAAGGTCGGTGATCGGCGCATAGAGCAAACCTTCCATCGTCTTCCGCTCGTGTTCTCCGGCGAAGCTGTCCGCGCCAAAGGTGGTCGAGACCATAATCGGCACCATCAGGAACAGCGGCGCGAACATATAGGCGGAGATCAACAGCACCAAACGTTCGGCGTCGCTGTCATAGGCTTGCAGTTCCGTGCGGATGCCATCGGGCATACTGGCGTAGAACAGGTCGAAATCCTCCGAGAAGTCGTTGACCACGTCCGGGTTCGATCCGCTGGCGGCGATGTAAACCATCACCCCCGGCATGACCACCAAGAAAATGAGCGGCAAAATGATCAGCGATCCCAGCACATTCTTGTTCATGCGGATCAGGCGCAAATCCTTGCCGACGATTGTCCAAATAGCGCGCCAATTGAGCGACATGATCATTCCCCCCGCTTCTGAATGGCGAAATAGACTTCTTCGAGCGTCGGTTCGTGCGGCTCGACGCGGTAGACCTTGATCCCCGCGCTCACAAGCTGCTCGATGTACGCCGGGATTCTCGAATAGGCAACATCGGTTAGCATGAGCGTATCGCCTGCTACGCCCCCGCCGATCACACTTTGCGCGTGTGTCACTTCGCCCGCCGCGACTTCAATCTCAACCGTCAGGCTCTTGTGCGTCTGGTGCGCCAGTTCTTTGGGCGTGCCGAGCGCCACAATCCGCCCCATTTCCAGCACGGCGACCCGATCACACAGGCGCTGTGCCTCGTGCAGATTGTGCGTCGCCAGAATGACCGTTTTCCCCTCCTCGCGGCTGACCTGAAGGATCAGGTCGTTGACGTCCTTCGACGCGATGGGATCAAGTGCCGCCGTCGGCTCGTCCAAAAACAGGATGTCCGGCTGATGCAGGAACGCCCGCGCCAACGCTAAGCGCTGTTTCATCCCCTTGCTGAAACCGCCAACCTTCTCCGCCGCGCGATCTGCCAAGCGGAAGCGCGTCAGCATATCGTCCACGCGCCGCTTGACCTGATCACGCGGCACGTCGTACAGGTTGGCGAACACGCTCAGGTTTTGCCGCGCGTTCAGTCCTTCATAGAGTGAGGGGGTCTCGGTGAGGACGCCGGTTCGCTTGCGCAAATCCTCGCCCTGCTGCACCGGGTCGAAGCCCAGCACGCGCGCCGATCCGGCTGACGGATTCAGCACGCCGTTGAGCAGCCGCACGGTCGTGGTCTTACCCGCGCCATTGTGACCGAGCAGCCCGAAGACTTCGCCGCCGTTGACCGTCAGCGTCAGCCCATCGACGGCAGTTTTGTCGCCAAAGCGTCGGGTAAGGTTGGTTGTTTCGATGACCGCATTCATGATGTCTCCTTGCGATACACAGGTGATTCTAGCAAGGGTTGGGGTAGGTGTCCGGTCAAAAAAGCGTAAATTCCGCTCATCTGCCGCTTATCCCGGCTTGCTATGCTTCATTACAGGTGTAATTTCAATGAAAGGGCAGCGTGAATGATCGATCTCGCCGAACTGAAAGCAATGGTCGAGCAGACCGACGAGCATACGCTCACATTGTACTTGAATGTGGATAACGTTACGCCTGAAAATCAGGCGCAGCAGCCCGCATGGCGCATCTTTGCCAAGAACAAGTTGTTCGAACTGGAAGCCTTCGGCAAGAGCCAAACCGGCGCATGGAGTGCGATTCGCCAGCGCGTCGAGGAGTTTCTCGAACAGTACCAGCCCTCCAGTAAGGGACTCGCGCTGTTCGCGTGGGACGAGTCGCTGCAAACCGTCGAACTGCCCCTCCCCGTCGAAAATCAGGGGGTATTCGGGAACGCGCAGATCGCGCCGCTGCTGTGGGTGCTGGACGAATACGAGCCGTACTTGATCGTGCTGGTCGATCAGGAGAAGGCGCGCTTCTTCTTGACCGAATTGGGCAGCATCGGCTTCCGCGAAGGCGTCGAGGTCGATCTCGAAGGCTACGATTTTGTCGAGCGCACGATTGCCGCGAATCCGAATCCGGTCGGCGGTGGTAACGCCGTACATGGCGGCAGTGGCAAAGACGATTTCAATGCCATGCTCGACGAACACCGGACGCGCATGTACCGGCAGGTGGCAGCGGGCATCGAGCAGTATGCCAACCAGCGCGGTATCCGGCGGATTCTGCTCGGCGGCAGTGAACAGTCCGCACACGCGGTCAAAAATCTGCTGCCGACGAAATTGCAGGACTCCATCATCGACGTGCTGCCGATTCCGATGCGCGCAAATTTGAGTGAGATTTTCGAGCAAATGCAGCCGCGCGCCGTCGCCTATGAGCGCCAGCAGGAACTGCGCCTCGTCCAAGAGGTGATCGACTTTGCAAAGTCGGGCGGACGCGGTGCGCTTGGCACAAAGGCGGTCATAGATGCGCTAACGATGCAGCGGGTCGAACTGCTGATCCTCGTCTGGTCGGAAGTCGATGACGGGGGCGTGCGCCCTGATTTACCGCTGCGGGCGTTCGCGTCGGGCGGGCAGGTCGAACTGGTACACGGGGAAGCTGCCGAACTGCTCAAGCAGGAAGGCGGGATCGCCGCGCGGCTGTATTACGCGCTTTAGCGGTGATTGGAGGGGAGACATTAGTCCTGTCTCCCCTCCAACATTACATGTAATCTTAATTGACATAGAAACAAATTTCGTTATGATAAACATATGGGAACATGTGTCGGACAATTGAGGAGTAGATGAAGCATGGATATCATCGGGAATATTCTTGCGTTTCCGTTTGTATGTATCGGTTGGCTGATCGTCGGGGCGATTGCCGGTGCGCTGGCGCACTCGATTATGGGTGGGCGCGATGAACCCCTGATCAACGACATTATCCTCGGCTTGATCGGGTCGGTCGTCGGCGGGTTCATTGTCGGTTTGTTTGTAGACGTGAGCAACCGTGACGGTTTGACGGGCGTGCTGATCAGCATTGTCGTCGCCACGATTGGCGCGATCATTTTGATCTTCATCGGGCGGATGCTGCGCGGGCGCAGAGTGTAGCGCCGAAGTCGAAACCGGAGTCGAAAAAGCGTCCACGTGGACGCT
>JACSRG010000151.1 GCA_014879865.1 Anaerolinea sp. | reverse complement strand
CTGGCGTCCGCCGCCTTCAGCACGCCCGCGTAATACTCGATCACGTAGCCGGGTTCCCACGCGCGGACACGATACGCGCCGGGGCGCACGGGGATACGATAGTTCCCGCTGGCGTCGGTCGTCGCCGTGTAGATCACGCCGCCGACCTGTTCATACGTGTCGAGGTTGACGTTGGCGATGGGCGTTGTGCCGTCGGCTTCGGTGACGCGCCCGGTGATCACTCCGCCCTCATCCAGTGTGAAGTTGATATTCTCCGTAAATTCGTTGGTGCTGACGTTCACGCTGTTCGCCGTCGCGAAGGTGAGTTGATCGGCATAGAATTCGGTCGGGTAGCTGCTGCTGCGTACTTCCAGTTTGAACGATCCGGCACCCGCGTAAAGCTGGTAGAACCCGCTGCCGTTCGTCGTCGTCGACCCGCGCAGCGTGCCATTGGCGTCATAGGCGATGACTGTCGCGCCCGCGACCGTTGTCGTGCCGTTTGGCGCGTAGACTGTCCCCCTGATGCCTGTCGTCGGATCAAGCGTGAAGTTGATATTCGGCACCGTCCCGCCTGTCGTGACCGCAACTTGATCGGCGTTCAATTGCGTCGTCTTGTTGTTGTAATACTCTTCGATGTAGCTCAGCGCCGTACCCCGGAACCATGTATTGCCGGGGCGAATGCCCAGCAGGGTATACGCCCCGCTGCTGTTCGACCCGGTATTGTTCAGGAAGTTGGCGGTCGCCGGATCGAAGGCGGTGATCGTGCCTCCGACGATGGGCGCTCCCGTGAACGCATTGGTGATCGTCCCGGTGACGATCCCGCCGGTCTGGAGCGTGAAGTTCACGCCGCCAATCGTCGGGCTGCCGGGAGTCAGGGTGATTGCCGTGCCGCCCGCAAAGGTTGTCGAGGTCGTCCAGTACTGCGTGTAGAGATTGGTCGCAGTGCCGCTGCACGAATAGGGACCCCACGCGCGGACACGCACCCCGGCGTTGAGCGGCACGCCGGTCAACTGGTAATTGCCGCTCGAATCGGTGCAGGTCGTCTTGTTGTCATAGCCGTTGAGCAGCCAATCGACGAAGCGCCCGGCGAGCGGGACGCCGCCGCTGCCGAAGATCGTCCCGGTGATCGTCCCGGCGGCTTCGAGTTGAATGTCGATCCCGGTCACCTGCTGACCCACGGCGACCGCAACCGCGTCTGCTTGGCTGGCTTGGAACTTGCCGCCGTAGTATTCGCGCACGTACCCGGCGACATTGCCGCGCACGCGGAAGTTGCTGTTCTCGGACAGCGCCAGATACGCCGTATACGCGCCAACGGCGTTGAGCGGGGCAGTCGTGACCGTCGCGCCCGTCGTCGCATTGAAGACTTCCACGAAACCATAGACGATCTCTTCGGTCAGCACGCCCTGCTGCACCAAGTTAGCGCGCTCTATATCGAGCACATCGGGTGCGCCGGGGCTGACGATGGTTTCGATCCGTTCTGGTTGTTCACCCTCGAGGATCGGCTCACCCGCGTCGTCGAGTTCGACCGGGGCAACTTCGCCGGACGCAACGACTGCCGTTTGATCCGGGATGACGGGCGCACCCAGATCGGCGATGTAGGCGCTGATCGGCTGCGCGACGAGCGGCGCGCCTGTCGTGACCGTGCCCGAGATCGATGCCGTCGCGCCCAGCGTGAAGTTCACGCTGGAAGTCGTCGCCCCGGCGGTCACGCTGATGCTGCTCAGCGAAATCTGGAAATTGTAGCCGTTCTTGCTCACGCCGATGCGGAATGATCCGGCGCGCGCCGGGATGGTGTACTGCCCGCTGGCGTCGGAGAGCACGCTGCTGAGCCACAAGCTGCCCGTATCGTTGTACAGGCTGACCGTCGCACCTGCCAGCGGCAGCACGCCGTTCGGCTCGTAGATCGTGCCGCTGATGAAACCGCCGTTATCCAGCGTGAAGTTCTTACCCGTGATGGTATCGCCGTTGTTGACGGCGAACGATGCTGCCGAGCTTAACGAGATCTGGTTATCCCAGTATTCGGCGGGGTAGTTGAGTGGGCGCACGTTGACCGTATACGTGCCCGGTCGCACATATGCCGTATACTGCCCGCTGGCGTTCGTGGTCAGGGCTGTCCCGGCATACCAGAAGCCGCTGGTCTGAAAATACATATTGACCGTCACGCCGGAGAGCGGCGTCGTACCGTCGGGGGCGTAGACTGTCCCACTGATTGATGCAGGTGCATCGACCACGAAATCAATCGCACCGACTGTCGCCCCAGCGGCAAGCGTGACGTAGGGGGTTGCGTACCAATCGGTCGTATTGCCGTAGTATTCCCATGGATAGCCCACCGGTTCGACTTTGAGGCGGTAGGCATCAGCGGCGACTTCCGCCGTATAGATGCCGAGCGCATTCGTCGTCACGCTGGTGCTCACGCCGTAGTAGGGGTAGAGGGTCACGACGGCATTGGCGAGGGGCGTCGTTCCATTCGGGGCATAGACGAACCCGGTGATCGTGCCATTGGCTTGTGCCCATGTCGTCGAGGTCATGAGTCCAATGAGGAGGAAAAACACTGTAAGCAGGAGTGTTTGTTTGCGCATAAGCAAGTCCTTTCAATCCTCCGCATTGTAGCTGAGGGTGGGTTAAAGATCGCTAGAGATTGTGCGGATTGTTGTGTCAGGGATCATTCGCCGCTGTCACTTGTACCGAGATCGCGCTCGATGGCTTCGGGCGAATCGCCGCCGCGCAGCCGCTCGGTGATTTCGCCGAATGCCGGGTCAGTGATCCCCTGATCCGCGCCTAACTCGTGGAACATCTCCCCGACTTCGCGGCTGTTCCCGCCCTCCATGACCGACAGCATCTCATTCGAGGACATCTGCTTGTAATCGCGTCCCGGTTTCGGGATTGCCACACGCGAAATGAGGCGGGTCAACTGGCGTGAGCCACAGTGCGGGCAGGTGTGCGTGCCTGCCGCCGTCGCGGCGTCGTAATCCTTATAGGATTTATAGAACAGGTTGATTTTGCGCCCGCACGAATTGCATCGGTAGTCGTAAGACGGCATAATCTGATCTCCGTAACTGTGTGCAAGTATAGCGAAAGCCTGTTTTATGCTCAATGAGCAGCCACCTGAAGTTCAGCCGCCCGACGTTAAATCGGAGCGCCGCGTTCATCCGTTGGAACGGGAAGCGCCGCCGTCGAAGATGCCGGGTTCCGGCGAAGAACCGCCGCGTAGACAGGTGACCCTGCATATTCCCTCCGTGCGTCCGCTGGTGACCTACAGTCTGCTTGCGGTGATGATCGCCATATTCGTGCTGCGCGCCGTGTCGCCTACGCTCGATATCGCGCTGCTCGATTGGGGCGCAAATCAGCGCGATCTTGTATTGGGACAGGGCGAGATTCACCGCCTGTTCACGTCGATCTTTCTGCACGCCAGCATCTACGGCGCGTATGGGCAGTTCGCCCTGCAAAACAGCCTGCATCTGATCTTCAATGCCTACATCATCTGGGCTGCCGGGGCGACCATCGAGCGTCTGTTCGGGCATGTCCGCTACGCGCTCGTCTTCATCCTCGGCGGGCTTGCCGGGTCGGTGTTGAGCGCGGTTTTGGGCGAGGGGACATACTCGGTCGGCGCGTCCGGCGCGGTCTTTGCGATTCTCGGCGCGGAATTCGTCTACCTCTACCAGCATCGCAAGCTGTTGGGCACGGGTGGGCGGCGGCAGATGATGGGCTTGGTACAGCTCGCCGTGATCAACTTGTTGTTCGGGTTGCTGACGAATGCCACCGACGCCGCCATCCGCATCGACAACTGGGCGCACATCGGCGGCGCGCTTGGCGGGCTGGCGCTCGGGTTCGCCATTGGACCGATCTTTATCGTCAGCAAACACCCGACCATCGCCGGTCATCTGCTGGCAGAGGACATCAATCCGCTGCGCCGCCGCTGGTGGACGCTTTCGATCTACTCAATCGTCGTGATGGTCATCTTGATTCTCGCGCGGGCGTCCTACTTCCCCTACGTCAACGGGGCGTAAGGCGCGTCTGGTCTGCTCCAGTTCTTGCTGTAAGATCGCCATCTGCTGTGCGATGCGCTTGTTTTCGCGGGTGATGCGCGTGAGGACGGTCGAGAAGTGGAGCAGCAGCGCCAGCAAGAAGAAGATCGCCACTGCGAACAGGGCGGCGGGCGGGTACGTCACCACGCCGATCAGCGCTGCCAGTTGGTCAAGCAGAGGGCGCGACAGGCTGAGGATCAGCAGGACGAGCCCGGTCGCTAGCCACAGCAGCGAATAATCCTCGCGCAGTTTCTTCTGCCGCACCAGTTCCAGTATGAAGATCAGCGCCGCGAGCGACGCTCCTATGCCCAGTATCATCACCCGATCCATACTGCTTTTCTCAGTCCTTTCGCCTCAATCCTCGTTCCTACTGTACCCGTTTAGCCACCGCCGCGCTATAATGCAGCGTTTGATCAATCAAGGAACGCGTAAAACGGCACTCGTGAAACGGCATTATCCGCTCAGCTTGATCGTTATCGGCGCAGTCCTGCTGCGCGTGATCGTCCTCCCGTTCGTCACGTTTCCGGGCGTGGCAGACCCCAACCATTATTACAATTTGGGCGTTCGCCTCGTCAACGGTGAGGGATACACGATCAATTATATCTGGCAGTACAACGACCTATACGCCGATGTCGTCCACGAGGACGACCATTGGATGCCGCTCTCGGCAGGGCTGGCAGCTGTGTCGATGAAGATTTTCGGGATCGGCACGCATCAGGCGATCATCCCTTTCATCATCATCGGCGCGCTTCTCCCGCTGATCACCTACTGGGCGGCGCGCCAGCTTGATCTCGCGCGCGAACTCAGCTTGATCGCGGCGGGGTTCGCCGCCGTGCTGCCCGAATTCCTGCTCAACTCTGTACGCACGGATACGACCGTCCCGAACGCGCTCCTCGTCTGCCTCGTGATCCTGCTGCTCAATCGCGGACTCCGGCGCGGTGAAACGTGGACATTCATCGCCGCCGGGGTGTGCGCGGGGTTGGCATACCTGAATCGCAGCGAGAATATTCTGCTGCTGCCTATGCTCATCGCGCTGTTCGTCGTGTGGCGCTGGATCACACCGCCCTTGCCCGACAATTCCGGGACGAGGCATGAGGGTGTTGAAAAAGCCCTCACCAATATCACCCCTCCCCGAATGCCAAGCTTCGCTTGGACGGGAGGGGCGCAAGCAGACTCGAGTTTGCGCCTTCCCTCGAATTCAGGGGAAGGTTGGGAAGGGGGTAAAGTTTTTAGACACTCTCATGCCCTACGAACCAACGCACTGAAAACCCTGCTCATCCCGTTGATCGCCGTGATCGTCGTCTCGCCGTGGCTGGCGCGGAATTACGCGCTCAACGGCACATTTTCCACGCCGACGACCAACAACATGTTCTTCCTGACCGATCACCGCGATCACTACCTGTTCGACGCGCACCTCAGCTTGCAAACTTACCTCGCCAGCGCGACCCCTGCCGAGATCATCGGTCGGCGGCTGTTCGAGATGGCTGCCAGCGTCAAGCTGATGATCACCACGCTCGACGTGTTCCTGCCCGTGCTGGTAATCGGCGGGGCGCTGCTCATGCTGCGCGACCGTCCACGCTGGCGGGTGCTCGCGCCGACGATCATTTTGCTGGCGGGGGTGTTCGTCTTCTACACGATCCTCGTGCCGTACAAGAGTCAGGGCGGCAGCTTCAAGAAAGCCTATCTGACGTTGATCCCGCTCCTAATCCCGCTTGGCGTGTACGCGCTCGAACGGCTGGTGAGCGATGCCCGTTTGCGCGCAGGCGCGGCGCTGATCGCCATCGTCCTGATGGGCATGAACGCCTTCGAACTGGTGCGCGCCGATCAAAACGCCGCGCGGAGCTATCTCGCGCAGGTCGAAGCCATGCGCGACGCTGCGTTCACGCTGCCCGACCTTGATGGGCGCTTGATCGTCATGACGCAAGACCCGTACATCCTCGGCTACGTCGGCATGAATTCGCTCATGTTTCCGCAGGGGGATCGGGATGAGATCTACGCGGTGGCGCAGCGCTACGGCGTCGATTACCTGCTCATGCCGTCGGATCGCGCCGCGCTCGACGCGCTGCTGTTCGGCGACGCGACCGATCCGCGCTTCACCCGTGTGATCGAAGTCCCCGGCACGCCGTTCGTCTTCTACCGCGTGGAGGGGCAGTGAAGCCGAATCGTTGGCTCAGCGTGATTCTGCTGCTCGGTTTGCTGCTGCGCCTCGCCTACGCGCTGCCGCTCGATCCACTCGAACCGTTTGCGCCCGCGAGTTCGGATACACGTCTCTACCTGCTGCACGGCGACGCGCTGATCAACAACGCGCAGATCGAAGGCATCGACCTGTCGATTCTGGCGCAGCCGCCCGTCTACTACATCATCACGGGGATACCACAGGCGTTTCTCTCACCGGAAGGCACGGTGATCGTCATTCGCATCCTTCAGGCGATCTTGAGCGTGGCGACCGCGTACTGCGCTTACCGGATCGCCCGCCGGATTGCGAACGAACGCGCGGGAGTCGGCGCGGCGGCGCTGATCGCGCTCAACCCGATTTTCATCATCGAAAGCGCCTTCATCCTCACCGAAACCGTGTATATCTTCTGGCTGGCGCTCGGATTCATGGTGTATCTCGAAGCGGTTGCTGAAACCCCACCCCGAATGCCAAGCTTCGCTTGGACAGGAGGGGTGCAAGCAGCTTCGCGTTTGCGCCTCCCCCGGAATTCGGAGGAAGGTCGGTATGGAGGTGCTGTTGACTCAGTCCTCTTTTCGTGGCAGCTTTTCGCCCTCGCCGGGGCGATCTTCGGGTTGGCGACGCTCACGCGGGCGGTGCTGCTGGCGTTCCCGCTCGGCTTGGCGCTTCACCTGCTGCTGGTCTATCGCGGGCAGGCATGGCGCAAAATCGTCGCGCTGCTGATCGCCTACGCGCTGGTTGTCTCGACGTGGACGCTCTACAACCTCGTCCGCTGGGATCGCTTCATCATCGCCGGACAGGGGCTGCCCGCGTTCCTGTATGTCGGCGCGGCGGGCTGGGCTGATCCCGAAGCGGTCGATGCGGGCTTGAACGAAGACCTCGGCAGACCGGCATCCGACGATCCAGCCGTGCGGCAGGGCGATTACGTCGAAGCGGCGGGCAGTTCGATCAGCGCCGACCCGCTTGGCTACCTGCGCCGCCGGATCACCGAACTCGCGGGTGCGTACTTGCAGCCGCACGGCACAACGTATTTTGGCGGCGAAAGTCTGCGCGAACTGACGGCCGTGTGGTGGCGCGAAGATCGCACGTTGGCGGGGATCGGGCGGGTGATCAGCGGCGAGCAGTTCGCGCCCAAACTGCTGCTCTACATCTTCCATTTCGGCGTGCTGATCCTCGGCGGGATCGGCGCGTGGCGTACCCGGCGGCGCTGGTGGCTGACGCTCCCGCTGCTCGGATTCATCGCCTATGTGACGCTCGTGCATTTTTTCCTACTTGCGCTGCCGCGTTACATTTTCCCAACTATGCTATGCTGGATAGTGTTGGCAGCCAGCGGCTTGACCTTGACTGCGAAACATAAGTATACAGAGTTAAAAGTTGAAAGTTGAAAGTGACCGACTTTGTTCTACTTTCAACTTT
>JACSRG010000891.1 GCA_014879865.1 Anaerolinea sp. | reverse complement strand
CAGCGTCATCGCCACCGATGCGCCAATACTGCCCGCCGTCGTCAGCCCGACGTGGCAGACGATCAAATCGCCGCCTGCTTCGACCATCCAGCGCGCTTCGTCGGCGTTGAAGACATACGGCGAGGTGAACATGTCCATCTCGTGCGCCATGCGGATCATCTCGACTTCTTTGTCGTAGCCGAGTCCGGTTGCTTCCATGTTGGCGCGCATGATGCCGTCGAACATGCCCATCGTCGGGAAGTTCTGCACGCCGGAAAAGCCAATCTCCTTCACCTGTCGCAGAAAATGCGGCATGATCTTGAACGGGTCAGTGCCGTTGACGCCCGCTAACACGGGCGTGTTCTGCACGACGGGCAGCACTTCACCCGCCATTTCCATGACGATGCTGTTGGCATCGCCGTAGGCGAAGAATCCCGCCAGCGAACTGCGTCCCGCCATGCGATAGCGCCCGGAATTGTAGATGATGAGCAAATCCGCGCCGCCCGCCTCGGCGAACTTGGCGGAAATGCCTGTCCCTGCCCCGCAGCCGATGATCGGCTTGCCCGCTTCGACCTGTGCGCGCAGCCGTCCTAAAATCTCATTCCGCGAAACTGCCACCCTTAGCCCCCTTTGCTTGAGATTCCGCGTCAAATGTGGCAATGTCTTTCTTCGACGCGACCTGCCGCCACGAGCGTACGAACAACCGCTCGAATGCGTCGGCGTCGATTTCAGCCAGACGCACCAGCACCAGCGACGTGCCGCGATAGTGATCGGTGATGTAGAAAATATCCGGTTCGGCATCGATCAGGAATTCCTGCTCGGTTTCCCCGACTTTCAGCACGAGCGCCAGATCGTCGGGATACATCCGCGCCAGAAACTTCTTGCTGGCGCGAAACGCCGCTGTCCCGTAGGATGTGCCTTCTTCAACCCCCGGCAGCGTCCGCGCCAACCGGCGAATAGCGTCCAACGTCACCATACCTGTTACCCTCGTTCGCTTGACTTCTCCCTCTCTATGCGCAGAAAGTCGAGAAGTGCGTTGGCGGTCACAGCGGCGAACTGTGGATCGTTAATGTCCGTCTCAACTTCGATCACCGGGATGTCGGGGCGAATGTTCGCCTTGAGCGCGCGCGTGAAGGCGATGATCGCCTCCGGGTCGTAGAACGGCTTGCCTTCGGTGTCCAGTTCCGACCAACCGCGCGTCGGGATGTAAACTGCCGTCGCGCCCTGCGCCGCGTTGAGCTTCTCCGCGAAGATCAAGCCCAACTGCGCGTTTTCGTCGGCTGTGGTGCGCATCAGCGTGACGTTGGCGTTCCATTCATAGAACAGCCGGTTCGCGTACTTTTCGACCACCGTGCTGCGCTCCCAGAAGTTGCACATATCCAAGCATCCCGGGGCAACGACCTGCGGAATGCCCATTCTGCCCGCTGCTTCGAGCCGTTCCGACCCCGCGCTCAACACGCCGCCGAGCAGTTGATCCGCCCACTCGGTCGTCGTCAGATCAAGCACCCCGGCGATCATGCCGTCGGCGATCAACGCTTCCATCGTGCGCCCGCCCGTCCCGGTCGCGTGGAAAACCAGCACTTCATAGCCCGCTGCTTCGAGGATCGGCTTGGCGTAGTTGACCGCTCGCGTCGTGTTGCCGAACATCGTCACGGCGATCAGCGGCTTGTCGTCGCCGCGCGCAGGTTCGCCGCTGACCATGCCGCAGATCGCGCCCGCCGCGCTGCTGTAGATCAACCGGCTGATGCGGTTGACCCCGTTCACATCGATCACCGACGGGATCATGACGATGTCGCTCGTGCCGACAAAGCCGCTTACGTCGCCGCCTGCCAGCGTCGAGACCATCACCTTCGGGAAGCCGACCGGTAAGCCGCGCATCGCCGCCGTCGCCACCGATGTACCGCCGCCGCCGCCCATGCTCATCACGCCATCGATTTCGCCTTCCGCGTACAGTCGGCGCACGACTTCGGTCACACCCTCGGACATGGCGCGCATAGCGCTGCCGCGATCTTCTGCCGCGATCAGCGCCATAATCTCGACACCTGCTGCCTCGGCGACCTGCTGGCGCGTGACTTCCGGCATAAACGCCGGATCACCCATCACGCCGAAGTCGATGACGAGTGCCTTACAGCCGCGCGCCTCGATTTCGGCTTTCAGGAACGCAAAATCTTGCCCTTTGGTATCCAACGCGCCAATCACGGCGATTGTCTTGGGCATAAAAGTCTCCTACCTAAGAATTTTGGTGTTATGGAATAGTTAAAACAGGACTGAGGACTGAGAAAAACAGGGCTTTCTCGTTCTTACTTAGTCCTTTAATCTCTCACCTCAGTCCTTCTTTTTACGCTTCGTACTTCACATCAACCGCGCGCCCGCTCTGCGACGATTCGACAATCGCATCACAGATCACGGCGTTCTTGTAGCCATCGACGAAATCCGCACCATACGGAGCAACCTCGTGCTTGCCGAGAATCGCGCCGAAGAAGTGGTGGAACTCATGCACGAACGTGTGTTCCCAGCCGATCATATGACCTTGAGGCCACCAGTTTTCCCAGTAGGGATGATACGACTCGCTGACCAGCACATTGTGGAAGCCGCGCGTTTCCTTCGGGTCTTCATGCGCCCAGAAAACGTTGAGTTCGTTCATGCGCTCAAGGTTGAATTCGAGCGTACCGTTCTCGCCGTTGATTTCGAGGCGGTTGTAATTCTTACGTCCCTGACAGAAGCGTGACGCTTCGACCGTGCCGACCGCGCCGTTCTCGAAGTCGAGCAGCGAGATGAACGCATCATCGACATCGACCTTACCCATGCCCGATCCGTCAGGCAGCGGGCGTTCTTCGACGAACGTCTTGGTCATACCCATGACGCGCTTCGGTTCACCGACGAGGTAGCGCGCCAAGTCGATGACATGCGCGCCGAGATCGCCCAGCGCCCCGCTCCCCGCAACCGATTTGTCCAGTCGCCAGATCTTCGGGAAGTTCGGGTCGATGATCCACTCTTGCAGATAAACCGCGCGGAAATGGAAGATGCGCCCCAACTGACCGCTCTCGATCAACCGCTTCGCCTGCACGATTGCCGGAACAAAGCGGTAGTTGAAGGCAACCATATGCTTGACGCCCGCCTTGTTGACGGCATCGAGCATGGTCTTGGCTTCGGCGGCAGTCCGCGCCAGCGGCTTTTCACAGAAGACATGTTTGCCCGCCTGCGCCGCGGCGATGGTCGGTTCGGCGTGGGCGTCGTTCGGACCGCCGTTATCGAACATCTGCACCGCCGGGTCATTGACCATGTCGCGCCAATCGGTGTAGTACTTCTGGTAGCCGTAGCGCTTCGCCGCTTCGGCGGTCGCCGCCTCATTGCGTCCGGCAATCGCCACCAGACGCGGCACGGCGACCGGCGGGTACATCATGTACGGCAGTTTCTTGAATGCATTGCTGTGCGCTTTGCCCATGAAGGCATAGCCGAGCATCCCGATCCCGATTTCCGGCGCTTCGCCCTCGGCGCGCGCCCCTGCCATCGTTACAAATCCGACTTGATCGCTCATGAGGATTGTTCCTTATTTCTTCGAGTCGAACGCTGCGTCAAATGCCACGTTGGACGGCGCGAAATCGGTACGGCGAATAAAGTCGATGGCATCTTTCGCGCCGTGCTCACGGTTCATGCCGCTGTCTTCCCACTCGACCGAAAGCGGACCCTGATAGCCGATCCGGTTCAGCACGCGGATGATCTTCTCAAGGTTCATATCGCCGTGACCGGGGGAGACGAAATCCCACCCACGCCGGGGATCGCCGAAGTTGAGATGCGATCCGAGGATGCTGCTGCGCCCGTTCAAACTGACCTTCGAGTCCTTGACATGGACGTGATAGATGCGATCCGGGAAGGCGAGGATGAACTCGGTCGGGTCGAACAACTGGTGGATGAAGTGACTCGGATCGAAGTTGAAGCCGAACGTCTTGCGGTGGTTGAGCGCCGCCAGCGTCTTTTCCGCCGTCACGATGTCATAGGCGATCTCGGACGGGTGCGCTTCCAGCGCGTAGCGGATGCCTTCCTGATCGAACGCATCCAGCACAGGATTCCAGCGATCCGCGAATTCCCGGTAGCCCGCCTCGATCATCTCGTCGGAGGTCGGCGGGAAGCGATAAATCATGTGCCACACCGGGCTGCCCGTGAAACCGTTGACTACGTTCACGCCCATCAGCTTGGCGGCGTGGGCAGTATTGGCGACTTCCTGCGCACAGCGCTTACGCACACCTTCAGGATCGCCATCGCCCCACAGACGCGGCGGCAGAATGCTCTTGTGCCGCTCGTCGATGATCGGATCGGCGACGCACTGCCCGACGAGGTGGGTGCTGATGGCGAAGCACTTCAGCCCGTGCTGCTCAAGGATGTCATGGCGACTGCGGATGTAGCCATCCGACGACAGCGCCTTGTCCACCTCGAAATGATCGCCCCAGCAGGCGAGTTCCAGACCATCGTAGCCCATTGCGGCGACTTTTTCCGCGAGGACAGACAGCGGCAGGTCTGCCCATTGTCCGGTGAATAACGTTACAGGTCTAGCCATTTCTTTGATCCTTTGCGTAATTGTCTTTGAAAAGCACAGTTTCCGCTGTATTAACTAACACATCCTACCCGGTTTGTCGAATGGGTCGCGCGGCAGGTGCTTCCCGCACCGTGAAGACGCCGACCAGTTCCCGCACCAGCAGGAACATCAGCGCGGATGGGAACAGGTTGAGCACGACCAAGAACCAGCGATCCACGTTGTTGAACTCGCTCCACGCGGTGTCGGCGATTTCCGCTTTGCGCGCATCATCATAGGTGTTCCACACGCGCTGACGCACACCATACGGCTCTTGCGGTTGGTTCGCCGTGATCGCCCCGAAAGAAAGCACTGCCAGAACAACTAAACCGATTACGGCGGCGATGATCTGCTGCGCGGGCGTGATCGGCGGCAGGGTCGCATCGGCTTTGGCGCTCTTGGGGACGACGTGACTCCACAGGATGAAGGCGAGCGTCGATGCCAGCACGAGCGTGAATCCGTAGCGGTAGCTGACGAAAAACAGGGGTTGGAACAGGAAGACCACGCCGAACAAAATGCCCGCAATTGCCAGCAGCTCAATCGGGCGATGGGCGCGGTTCGGGATTTTCCCGTTGAAGCGCCGCGCCACCAGCACGATCAGCAGGATGTAAATCAGCAGCACGGCGATGAAGATCGCCACGAACGGAACCGACTGGATCAACACGCCGCTGCGCACCCGCTCATCGGCGATTCCCGCCGAAATCGACGGAAAAATCAGGCTGATGACGATGAACAGCAGTGCGAACCCGCCCAACCATTTCACCGGTGATAAGTATTTTTGCATCGGTAAGCCTTTAGCAATTAGCAGTAAGTTGCGGGGGCATGAGGTGTCATCCCCCCACAACAGCGATTCTTGAAACAGGTTCTAGGCTAACAACCTCTTCAGGAAATTGACGCCGTTTTGCGCCAGCGCGTCTTGGCTTTCCTCGAACGGACGCCAGATCGCCGCCGCGCGGGCGATACTCTTGACCTTGTTGGTAAACGATTCGATCACGACGGGTCCGTCATAGCCGATGTCGCGCACGGCGGCGGCGACCTCGTTCCATGTGACGTTGCCCGACCCCGGCGCGCCGCGATCATTCTCGCAGGCGTGCAGATGCGCCATCCGCTTGCCCGTCTGCCGGATCGCCGCACCGAGCGACTTCTCCTCGACGTTCATGTGGAAGGTATCGAGCATGATCTTGCACGACGCATGATCGACCCGATCCACCACCTCAATTGCCTGTGACGCGAGATTGATGAAACTCGTCTCGAAGCGGTTGAGCGGCTCGATGCACATCACCGCACCGTGGTCGCCTGCGAACCGGGCAAGCGCGCTCAATTGGGCAACCAAGGTGTCAAGATCGCGCGCGCGGTCGTCAGCGCTCTGCTGCCACACCCGCCCCACCGCCGAGTAAATCGGTCCGACGAGATTCGTCCCGCCGACCGTCTGGATCGCCTGTAAGCAGTGACGGATGTACGCCGCGCCGTTCTCGCGGATCGCCGCGTCCTCGTGAATCAGGTCGCGGTCAGGTCCCATCGCCGCGCACATACTCACGCCGAGTCCGTTATCCTTGACGATTTTCCCCGCTTCGACATAGTCGAAATCATTCAAGCCCTCAACCGGCAGTTCGATCCAGTCGAAGCCCATGCCTTTGACCTTCGGCGCGAGCGTCTTCAGTTCGTCCGTCGTCAACGGCGATGTCCACACCCATGTATTGACGCCAAACCGCATGATGATTATCTCCTCGATGCGTGTTACGAAATGCGCTGACCTTCTAGTTCAAAGTAATGCAGCCGTTCCTGCGCCAGCGAGAACGGCAAATTCTCGCCAATCCGATATGCCGACGCGCCGGGAATGACACTCAACAGCGTTTGCCCGCCCGCCTTGATGTGCAAGATGGTCTCGACGCCGAGCGGTTCGGTCAGCACGAGTTCGCCGCGATACTCGCCGCTCCCCGGCTTGACATCTTCCGGGCGGATGCCGACCAGCACCTCGGCAGGCGTGTCCGCTTGCGGCGCAGGCACACTCAAGTCAGATTGCGCGATATTCAACGATCCGTTTTCGCGGTGCGCGTTGAGCAAATTGATGCGCGGCGTCCCGACCAACTGGGCGACGAACGTCGTCGCCGGACGGTCGTAAATGTCGTGCGGCGTCCCGATTTGCAGGAGATTGCCCGCGTCCAGCACGGCGATCCGATCCGCCATCGTCAGCGCCTCGATCTGGTCGTGCGTGACGAACAGCGTGGTACTGCCCTGCGTCTTTTGCAGGTGCTTGAGTTCGACGCGCAGCGACTCGCGCAGTTTAGCGTCGAGGTTGGAAAGCGGCTCGTCCATCAAGAAGATGCGCGGATTGCGAACAATCGCGCGTCCAATCGACACACGCTGCATCTCGCCGCCGGAGAGCTTCGCCGTCTTGCGTTCGATCAGGTGCATGATGCGCAGTTTTTCCGCCGCTTCTAGCACCCGCTTGCGGATTTCGTCTTCCGGTGTGCGCCGCAGCGGTGAGCGCAGCGGAAACGCAAGATTGTCGTAAACCGACATATTCGGGTAGAGCGAATACTGCTGGAAGACGAAGGCGGTATCGCGGTCGGCAGGCATCAGGCTGTCAACGGACTGCCCGTCGAAGTAGACCGACCCGCTGTTCTGCTTCTCCAACCCGGCGATCACGCGGAGACTCGTCGTCTTGCCCGCGCCGGTCGGACCAAGCAGCACGAAGAACTCGCGGTCTTTGATCTGGAGGCTGATGTCCTCCAGCGCGACCGTATCGCCAAAGCGTTTGGTGACGTTTTCGAGACGCACGTCGCTCATAGCTGACCTCCGTTCAGCGCCTGTTCGGTTTCGGGGTTGAAGAAACGCACCTGCGCCGGATCGATGGTAAAGCGCACCGGTGTGCCAATGGGGTAATCGTAGCCGCGTCCCATGCGGGCGTGAATCACGGTGCTGTCCGCCAGTTCGAGGTGGAGCATGGTATAGCCGCCATGCAGATCGCTGGCATAGACCGACGCGTTCATGCCGCCGTCCGCGCTGACCTGCGCCGCTTCGGGACGAAAGCCGACAATCACCTGCCCATTCTTCGGCAGATCGTTCTCCAAGCGCGCCCGCCATGCATCCGGCACAGGGA
>JACSRG010000480.1 GCA_014879865.1 Anaerolinea sp. | reverse complement strand
ATGTGTATAAGAGACAGTGTGAATATCATTCATTGATGGGCAGAGAAGATTTATGAAATCAAATCCGCGTGTCTGCGTGATCGGAGCGGGACCCGCCGGAATCACGACGGCGAAGAATCTGCTCCAAGTGGGCATTACGCCCGTCGTGTACGAGCGGCAGGATCAGATCGGCGGCAACTGGGTGTTTTCGCCGCGCCTCAGCCATTCCAGCGTCTATGAGACGACGCACATCATCACCTCGAAAACCCTGTCGGCGTATGACGGCTTCCCCATGCCCGACGATTATCCCGATTACCCGTCGCACAAGCAGGTGCTCGCCTACTTCCAGAACTACGCGCGGCACTTCGGCGTCGATCAGTGTGTGCGCTTCAATACTGAAGTCGTCAAGGCGGAGAAGCAGCCCGATGAGACATGGCGCATCACGCTCAAGGATGGCACGGTCGAGACGTTCGATTACCTGTTCGTGGCGAACGGACATCATTCCGATCCGCGCTACCCGACCTATCCCGGCACATTCACCGGGCAAATGCTGCACTCGCACGACTACAAATCCGCCGCGCCGTTCCGTGACCAGCGCGTGCTGGTGATCGGCGGGGGCAATTCCGCCTGTGACATCGCCGTCGAGACGGGACGCATCTCGGCGTTCACGGCGATCAGTATGCGGCGCGGCTACTTCATCTCGCCAAAGATCGTCTTGGGTTACCCTTCCGACGTGCTGGCGTCCAAGTTCAACTGGCTGCCGCGCTCGATTTATCTGCGCCTGCTGCGGTTTTCGCTGTGGCTGGCAATCGGCTCGAATAAGCAGTACGGGCTGCCCGAACCGAAGCACGGCATCCTCGAAGCGCATCTGGTCATGAATTCGGAACTGCTCTACAACCTGCGGCACGGCAGAGTCCACCCGCGCCCGGACATCAAGTGCTTCGACGGCAAGCGCGTCGAGTTCGTCGATGGGCGCGTCGAGGAATACGATACCGTCATCGCGGCGACCGGCTTCCGCATCACCTTCCCGTTCTTCGACAAGGCGCTGGTCGATTTCGAGGACAAGCTGCAAGTCCCGCTGTTTTTGCGTATGTTCCACCTCGATCACCCGACGCTCTTCTTCATGGGGCTGTTTCAGCCGCTCGGCTGCATCTGGCCCATCGCCGACTTACAGGCGAAGCTGGCGGCGAACTTGATCGCCGGGAATTACCGCCTCCCTGCCGACGCCCGCGCGCAGACTCAGCGCGAAGTCGAACTGATCGCGCGCCGCCACATCAGCACACCGCGCCATTCCATCGAAGTCGAATATCATGAGTTGTACAACGCGCTCAAGCGGGCAATCCCGGCGAACGCGCCCGCTTGGACGGCACACACAAAGGTAAAGGCTTGATCACCGTCATCGCAACCGTGCTCAACGAAGGCGACCATATCCGCCGCCTGATGGATTCACTCGTCGCGCAGACCTGCCCGCCCGACGAAGTCGTGATCGTCGATGGGGGCAGCCGCGATCACACGGTGGCGGTGCTGAACGAATACGCGGATCGGCTGCCGCTGCGCGTGCTGGTCGAACCGGGCGCGAACATCAGCGCCGGACGCAACCGGGCGATTGCCGCCGCGCAGGGGGACATCATCGCGGCGACCGATGCGGGCGTCGTACTGGATCGGGCGTGGCTGGCGAACATCACCCGCCCGCTGCGTGATGATCCCGCGCTGGAAGTCGTGGGCGGTTTCTTCCGCATGGACGCCGGATCGATCTTCGAGGCGGCGATGGGCGCGACGGCGTTCCCGCTGGCGGATGAAATTCAGCAGGACACGTTTTTGCCGAGCAGCCGGAGCATCGCCTTTCGTAAATCGGCGTGGATGACCGTCGGCGGTTATCCCGAATGGCTGGATTACTGTGAGGACTTGATCTTCGATCTGCGCCTCAAGCAGACTGCCGCGCCGATGGTCATCGCGCCGGATGCGCTGGTGTACTACCGTCCCCACAGTGATCTGCGCAGCTTCTACAAGACGTATCAACGCTACGCGCGCGGCGACGGCAAAGCGGATTTGTGGCGGAAACGGCACACGGCGCGCTATGCCACCTACCTGCTGGCGCTTCCATTGATTCTGCTGCTCGGTTTGCGCGTGCATAAACTGGCGTGGCTGCTGCTTCCGCTCGGCGGGGCGATCTACTTACGCCAGCCCTATCGACGACTGCGGCGGGTGCTGCGAACCGCCGCCGCCGAGAACAACGTCCGCGTGACGCTGCTCGGCAACCTGTGGGCGGTTATGCTCGTGCCCATCATCCGTGTGACGGGCGACATCGCCAAGATGATCGGCTACCCGGTCGGCATCCGCTGGCGCATCACGAATCGCCCGCCAAACTGGAAAGAGTTATAAAGAGGAAAAGAAAGGGCGTAACGCAAAGGCGCGAAGTCGCTAAGACGCTAAGAACAGGGCAAGGGTTAGGGCGCTAGAGCGTGGTGAGATATTCCTTTTACCCTCTCTTTGCGCCTTACCGTCTTTGCGTTGAATCTTTTCTTTCTTTCCTTCTTTTCTTCTTTCTTTACGCCCGCGCTTGACCGACGGCGTGTTTCCAGCCCGTGTACAGTGACTCGCGCTGGTCGGCGGACATGTGCGGCTCGAATGTCCGCTCGACCGCCCACTGCCCCGCGATCTCGTCGAGCGACCCCCAGAACTTCACCGCCAAGCCCGCCAGATACGCCGCGCCGAGCGCCGTCGTCTCGATGATCTGCGGGCGCTGCACCGGCACGCCGAGGATGTCCGCCTGAAACTGCATCAGGAAATCATTCTTGACCATGCCGCCGTCCACGCGGAGCGTCGTCAGCGGCAGATGCGCATCCGCGCCCATCGCATCGCACACGTCGCGGGTTTGATACGCCACGCTTTCGAGCGCCGCGCGGACGATGTGTGCGCGTTCCGTGCCGCGCGTTAGCCCGGTGATCGTCCCGCGCGCGAACGAGTCCCAGTAGGGAGCGCCCAAGCCGACGAACGCCGGGACGAGGTACACGCCGCCCGTGTCGGGGATGCTCACCGCCAGCGCTTCGCTCTCGGCAGAGTTGTCGATCAAGCCGATGCCATCGCGCAGCCACTGCACCGCCGCGCCCGCGATGAACACGCTGCCTTCAAGCGCGTACTGCGTCGGCTGGTCGCCGAGCTTCCATGCGACGGTCGTCAGCAGGCGGTTCTTCGATTGGATCGCATCCGTGCCCGTGTTCATCAGCATGAAACAGCCCGTGCCATACGTATTCTTGACCATGCCCGGCTGCGTGCAGACCTGCCCGAACGTCGCCGCCTGCTGATCGCCCGCCACGCCCGCAATCGGGATCGGCACGCCGAACAATGAGGTTTCCCCGAACACGCCGCTGCTCGGCTTGACTTCAGGCAGCACCGAATGGGGGATGTTGAGCCGCGCCAGAATCTCATCTGACCACACGCCGCGCCGGATGTCATAGAGCAGGGTGCGGCTGGCATTGCTGACATCGGTCAGGTGCTTGCCCGTCATCTTCCAGATCAGGTAGCTGTCCACCGTGCCGAAGGCAAGTTCGCCGCGTTCGGCGCGTTCGCGCGCTCCCGGCACATTGTCGAGCAGCCACGCGACTTTCGTCCCCGAAAAATAGGCGTCGGTGACCAAGCCCGTCTGTTCGAGGATCACCTTGTCGAAGCCTTCCGCCTTGAGCGTCTCGCACAGCGGCGCGGTGCGGCGGCACTGCCAGACGATGGCATTGTAGATCGGCTCGCCCGTCGCCCGATCCCAGAGCACGGTCGTCTCGCGCTGGTTGGTGATGCCGATGGCAGCAATCTCGGACGCGCTCACATCGACCAGCACGCGGCGCGCGGCGCTGATCTGCGATTCCCAGATGTCACGCGGATCATGCTCCACCCAACCGGGCTGCGGGTAAATCTGCCGGAATTCGTTTTGCGCGGTGCGGACGCTGCGCCCGCTGTGGTCAAACAGGATGGCACGTGATGAGGTCGTGCCTTGATCGAGAGCAAGAATGTAGCTTGGCATGAAAAAGTCCTTTTAGTTGAAGGTCGAAAGTGAAAAGTTGAAAGTGAAAAGCGGGCTTATTCCGCAACTACTTTTAACTTTCACCTTTTGTCTTTCTACTTCGCTTGTGTAGTGACAATGTGCCAGATTATAGCATGACTAACGCGAGTTGATCTTCGACTTAATCTGAGTTAAAATAGGATTATTGTGTACGTAAAAACTAACAGAGGGGCTTATGGCGACCATCGTCTTTGAGCAGGAACAGGTCGAGCAGGGGAATGAGCGCCCCGCATGGCAAACGCAAGCATGGTGGGAACCGCGTCTGGTCGTGGTGACGCTGGTCGCCATCCTGAGCAGTCTAGCGCTCGAACGACTGGAAGCGCCCGCCGCGCTGATCCTGATCGTCAACGTGATCTCGTACATTGCGGGCGGCATCTTCGGCGCGAAGACCGCCATCGAAAGCCTGCTTCAGCGGCGGATCGACGTGGACATGCTGATGATCCTCGCGGCGCTCGGCGCGGCACTGGTCGATCAGTGGCACGAGGGCGCGATCCTGCTGTTCCTGTTCTCGCTCTCGAATGTGCTGCAAGATTACGCGATTGGCAGAAGCCGTCAGGCGATCCGGTCGCTGCTTAAACTCTACCCGTCCGAGGCGAAGGTCAAGCGCAATGGGACGGTTGAGGTCATCAAGGTCAACCTGATCAAAGTCGGCGACCTGATCTTGATCGAACCGGGCGAACGCATCCCCGTCGATGGCATGGTCAAGGCGGGGCGGTCGGCGGTCGATCAATCCCCGATCACGGGCGAGTCGATGCCGGTCGAGAAGTCGGTCGGCGATAAGGTCTTCGCCGGGACGCTCAACCAGCAGGGGATGCTGGATGTCGAAGCCTTGCAGCCCGCATCGGATACGGTGCTGGCGCGCATCATCAAGATGGTCGAAGAGGCGCAGGACAGCAAAGCGCCGACCGAACGCTTCCTCGAACGCTTCGAGCAAATCTACGCCACGCTGATCATCGCGGCGGTGGCGCTGTTCATCGTCATCCCGCCTGCGCTCGGTTGGGTCGATTTCACGCATAACTTCTACCGCGCGATGGTCTTGATGACCGTCGCCTCGCCGTGCGCGCTGGTGATCAGCACCCCGGCATCGTTCATCTCGGCGATTGCGGCAGGCGCGCGCAGCGGTGTGCTGTTCAAGGGCGGCGCATACCTCGAAGGCTTGGCGTTGATCAAGGCGGTCGCCTTCGACAAGACCGGGACGCTCACGCTCGGCAAGCCCGCCGTAACCGACATCGTCCCGTGCAGTGAAATCACTGAGGAAGAATTCTTGCGCATCGCCGCATCAGTCGAATCGCGTTCCGAGCATCCGCTGGCAAAAGCGGTGACCAACGCGGCGCAATCACGCGGGATCAAGCTGGAGGACGTGACCGATTTTGAGGCGATCCCCGGTCGCGGCGTGCAGGCGATCCTCAACCGTCAGGTTGTGCAGATCGGCAGCCCGCAGTATTTGCTGCAAAACGGCGACTTCCCGGCGAAGCTCACCGAAGCGCGCCATCGTCTTGAAGACGAAGGCAAGACGGTCATGCTGGTGCAGCAGTCGGGCAAGTGGATCGGCTTAATCGCGCTGGCGGATCAACTGCGCCCCGAAGCCAAGACGATCATCGACACGCTGCACGGCTTGGGGATCAAGGTCGCCATGCTGACGGGCGACAACCCGAAGGTCGCGCAGCATATCGCGCAGCAGGTCGGCGTCGATCAAGTCCATGCCGGACTGATGCCCGAAGACAAAGTCACGGTCGTCAAGCAGATCGAACGCACGACGGGCGCGGTAGCGATGGTCGGCGACGGCGTCAACGACGCGCCTGCGCTGGCGACTGCCAGCATCGGCATTGCGATGGGTGCAGCGGGGACGGATGTCGCGCTGGAGACCGCCGATCTCGTCCTGATGGGCGACCGCTTGGAACTCATCCCCTACGCGATTGGTTTGAGCAAGAAGGCGCGGCGCGTGGTCTGGCAGAACATCAGCTTTGCCATCGGCGTGATCATCCTGCTGATCATCAGCGCGTTCGTGGTCAACCTGCCGCTGCCGCTCGGCGTGCTCGGTCACGAAGGCAGCACGGTGATCGTCGTGCTCAACGGCTTGATCACGCTGCTGATTCTGCCGGAAATTCGCCGGCGGAGGGCGAAACCAACTACCGCCTAAGGGGAGAGAATGCGAGCAATCATCGAAGCCGACGCCGCCATTGATTTGCAACTGCACACGCTCTACAGCGACGGCATGTGGACACCCGGCGCGCTGATCGATCACCTGATGGCGGAGGGTTTTGCGCTCGCCGCCATCACCGATCATGACCGCGTCGATATCGCGCCGATGCTCCAGCAGATCGCGGCGGAAAAAGGTTTCCGCCTGCTGGTCGCCGTCGAAATCAGCGCGCATTGGCGCGGCGAATGGGTTGACCTGCTGTGCTACGGCTTCGATCCAGAACGGAGCGCTTTACAAGCGGTTGCCCGTGACTTGCTCACTCAACAGCAAGACAACCTCCGCCAGACGGTCGCCGCGATGACGCAGCAGGGCTTACCCCTCCCCGATGCTGCCGTGCACACCATCCTCGAACAGCCCGCCGTGCAGCAGCCGCACCTGCTGGTCGATCTCGTGCGGCGGCAGGGCTATGCCACGCCGGAGCGGTCAGCGGGGCGACTGCTGGTCGAGTCCGGGTTGAAACAGATCACGGTGGATAGTGCGGCTGTCGTCGCAGCGGCACACCAGAGCGGCGGCGTCTGTTTGATCGCGCATCCCGGTCGCGGTGATGGGTATCTGTGCTTTGACGCCGCGCTGCTCGATCAACTGCGCGCCGAAGTCCCGATTGATGGGTTTGAAGTCTACTATCCCAAGCATTCACCGGAGCAAATCGCGCAGTACCGCGCCTACGCCGAGCAGCATGATCTGCTGACAAGCGCGGGATCGGACTCGCATACCCCCGACCATCCGCCGATCAAATACCGCGCAGGCTGGTGTCGTAAGCTGCTGGAACGCTTAGACATCCACGTCAGCGGCGGCTAGCTGCAACCAAAGACGGGCATCCCGCGTCCTTTTTTGTTCTACAATAGGGGGATTCGCCATCAAGGAGACATCTTGGAACATCTGACGCACCCGCTCACCGAACGTTTGGAAGCCCTCGCCGGGAAGAAACATGCCGAATTTGCCGCCCGCCCCGACCTGTCCGCGTGCGCGCTCACCGGGTCGCTGCCGCGCGGCATGGTCTGGGATGGCTCCGATCTCGACTTTCACGGCTACTGGGATCAGGACGACGACGACTTCATCGACGGCATGGACGACGGTATCTACTGGGAAATCGACATCGAACCGCTGGACGGGCTGACAGTCGATGCGGCGGAACTGGTCGAAGCGCCGCCGTTCTCGAACGAGCAGTTCGGCGATACCGTGCTGGAGGTGCTGTGGGGCGCACGCGTCCTATTCGACCGGGACGGCACGCTGACCGAAGCGGTGCGGCTCGTCGACGGCTTGAGCGCGGATCGGGCATGGCTGAATCGGCGCGCACACAACTATCTGCGTTATGCGCGGGAAACGCTCGACGCACTGAATACGGCTGACCCGACCCGCGCGATCCTCGACGCGCGCCGCCTCAGCATCGTGTACGGGGTAAACGCCTACTGGAATAAGC
>JACSRG010000614.1 GCA_014879865.1 Anaerolinea sp. | reverse complement strand
TCGAAGTAACAGTAAGTCTAACGGTGGCTTATGATCGTGACAAGGGGAGTCAGGCTATAATGGACAATGAGTGGCGTAGCGATGACAGGTGAGTCATGGGACAGGATTTACTGCAAGAGGGGATCGCAGCGTTTCAAGCGGGGGATCGCGAGAAAGCGCGTGAACTGTTTATGCTTGTGGTCGAAGTCGATGCGCGGAACGAGCGCGCGTGGTATTACCTTGCCGTCCTCGAAAGCGATTCGGCGCGGCGGCGCGAGTATCTGGAACACGTCATCGAGATCAATCCGAAGAACGAGAAAGCGCGTGAGGTACTGGATCGGCTGAAGGCGCGTCAGGCGGTTCCGGTCGAAAGTGCCGCCGCCGAATCGTCGAGTGCCGCAGCCTCCGCATCCCCGTCCCCTGCGCCCAAGTCCTCACGGATTCGAGCGCTTAACCCCGCCGCCGAGTCGCCCGGCGCTGCGAGTACGTCAGGTTTTGCGCTGCCGTTCAATATCCCCGGCGCGCCGCTGCGTATCAGCCCGGAAAGCCTCCTGCGCGATGGTTCGAATTTGCTCCGCACCGCGTTCCAGACGTATGGACGGACTTCCGGCGCAACCCTGCTGACCAGCGAATTGAGTAAGGCGACGTGGTGGCGCTTCTGGCTGTTGACCGCCTTCGTCGCGGTGATCGTAGCGCTGACTTCGATTGTCACGTCGCTGGTCATCGTGCTGCGCTTCAACTTGGGCGTAGCCGGCTTTCTGAGTATTTTGCTCACGCCGCTGCTGGCGCTCCCGGCAGTGCTGATCATGGAATACGCGGGCGTATATGCCAGCTATCGCTATGCGGTCACACGCGGCGGCGGCAGCGGTTCGCTGGTGCGGCACGCCTATGGGATCGCGCTGCGCTGGCTGCCGCTGGTCGTCGTCTACGCGGAAGTGACCTTCGTGCTGATGGCGCTCGGCGCGGTCGCCCCGCTGCTGTTCTTCCTGATCATGGTGATGATGGCAGTCATTATGCTCAGCGAGGTGATGGACAAGGTACACGTCATGACCGACCCGCAGCAGAAATGGTTCACGTCCGGGATCATGGTCGCGGGCGCGATTGTCGCGGGCGTGATACTGGCAATCATCTTGGGCGGCTTCATTTTCACGGGCGCGATCCCATTCATGATCGGTTAGCGCGCGAGCGTTGCCAGCCGTTCTGCCGCCTCTTGGAGCATTTTGTCCGATTTGCAGAAGGCGAAGCGCGCCATCGTGCTTGCCATGTGCGCGTGCGGCGTGCTGTAGAAGAAGGTCGGCGGAATGCACGCTACGCCGACTTCGGCTGTGAGGTAGCGCGAAAATTCGAGATCGTCGCCGTCGAACACGTCGGAGAAATCCGCCATGACGAAATACGTGCCTTCGGGAGTGCGCGCCTTCAAGCCTGCGCCGTTGAGCGCCCGCATCATCAGGTCACGCTTGCCCGTGTACATCGCCTGAAAGTCCTCGAAGTACGTCCCCGGCAGACTGAGCGCATACGCGGCGGCTTCCTGCGCGGGGTGATTCACCGCGAAGGTGACGAATTGGTGTGCCTGTGCCACCCCTTTGATCAGGTCAGGCGTTCCCCACACCCAACCGATCTTCCAGCCGGTCACGCTGAACGTTTTGCCCAAGCTGCTGACCGTCACCGTGCGCTCGAACATGCCGGGGAGGGTTGCAATCGGGATGTGCCGCGCCGAATCGAAGATCAGGTGTTCGTAGACCTCATCCGAGATCACCGTCACGTCATGCTCTTTGCACAGGTCGGCGATCAGCGTCAGTTCTTCGAGCGTGAAGACGCGCCCGGTCGGGTTTTGCGGCGTGTTGAGGATGATCGCGCGCGTTTTGCTGTTGAAGGCGGCGCGCAGTTCGTCGGGATCGAATGTCCAGTGCGGCGGGTGCAGCGGCACGTAGATCGGGGTTGCGCCTGCCATGAGGATGTTCGGCACGTAGCTGTCGAAATACGGCTCGATGACGATCACCTCATCGCCGCGATCCACCAAGCCGAGCACCGACGAGAACACGGCTTCAGTCGCGCCTGCCGTGACGATCACGCCCGCGTTGGGATCAACATCGGCATTGTAGAAGCGGTTTGCGTGCAGAGCGACCGCCTTACGCAGCGACGGCGCGCCTGCTCCCGGCGCGTACTGGTTGTAATACGCGCCGCGCAGCGCATTCATCGCCGCGCCGATGATATCCGCCGGAGCGTCGAAATCAGGTCTGCCCTGACCCAAGTTGATGGCGTTGTGCTGAAGGGCAAGCTGGTTGATCTCGGTAAAGATCGTCGTGCCGAATGGCGCGACGCGGCTGGACATCGTAGGCATGGAGTTACTCCGGTTTTCAGCGGCTCTGGCGGATTTGCTCACGAGCCTGTGTGGCGAGTTGATCTACCCGTTCATTGTAAACATTCCCGGCGTGTCCGCGAGTCCATTTCCAATGAATGTCGTGAATCTGTGAGAGTTGGTAGAGGCGCTGCCACAGCTCTTGGTTAAGGACGGGCTTTTTCTCGGCGGTCATCCAGCCGTTTTTCTGCCACTTGGCGATCCACTCGGTGATGCCTTTGCGCAAGTACTGCGAATCCGTATAGAACTCAACCTCGCATGGGCGGGTGAGCGCGTTCAGGGCTTCGATGGCGGCGGTCAGTTCCATCTGATTATTTGTCGTCGCCTTCGCGCCGCCGCTGATCTCGCGCTGGTGTTCGCCGTAGATCAGCAGCGCCGCATAGCCGCCGATACCGGGATTCGGCTTGCAGCCGCCATCCGAGTAGATGATCACTTTATCGGGCAAGGGATGATCCTCGAAAAATGGAAAGCCCCCGTATTCTAGCATACAGAGGGGCATGATATGTCATGCCCCTCTATGAATGCTCGCTATTGCAAGAACTTGCGCAGAACCGTCTGCAAGATGCCGCCGTTGCGATAGTACTCGACCTCGACGGGCGTGTCGATGCGGGCGATGACTTGGAAGCTCTTGCTCGTCCCGTCATCCGACTTGGCGACCACCGTGAGTTCGTCCTTCGGCTTGATGTCGTCGTCGATGCCGAGGATGTCGAAGGTTTCGCGTCCGGTCAAACCGAGCGACTGCGCGCTTTCGCCTTCCTTGAACTGGAGCGGCAGCACACCCATCATGACCAAGTTGCTGCGGTGGATGCGTTCGTACGAGCGCGCGATCACCGCCTTGACGCCGAGCAGCGCCGTGCCTTTGGCTGCCCAGTCACGGCTCGACCCCGTGCCGTATTCCAACCCGGCGAGGACGACGAGCGGAGTGCCATCGGCGATGTACTTCTCCGAGGCATCATAGATGCTCATAACCTCGGTAGTGGGCAGGTACATGGTGATCCCGCCTTCGCTGCCGGCGACAAGCTGGTTACGCAGGCGGATGTTGGCGAACGTGCCGCGAATCATTACTTCGTGGTTGCCGCGCCGCGCGCCATAGCTGTTGAAATCGACCTTTTCCACGCCGTGCGCTTGCAGGTATTCGCCCGCCGGACTCTTGACCGCAATATCGCCCGCCGGGGAGATGTGATCGGTCGTGATCGAGTCGCCGAGGACTGCCAGCGCCCGCGCACCCTTGATCGACTTGATCGAAGAGGCTTCCGCCGCGAAATCGATGAAGAAGGGCGGTTCTTGGACATACGTGCTGTCCCGATCCCAATCGAATACGTCACCCGTCGTGCTGGGGATGGCATTCCACGTCTCGTTGCCGTCATAGACGTTGCCGTACTGGCTCAAGAACATCTCCGGCGTGATGACCTCTTGCATCAGCGCGTAGACTTCTTCGTTCGAGGGCCAAATGTCGTGCAGGTAGACCGGGTTGCCGTCCTTGCCCATGCCAATCGGTTCGGTCGCCATGTCGATATCGACCGTCCCGGCGAGCGCGTAGGCGACGACCAGCGGCGGCGACGCGAGATAGTTCGCCTTGACCAGCGGGCTGATGCGTCCTTCGAAGTTACGGTTGCCGCTCAACACGGCGGCGGCGACCAGATTGCCCTCGGTCACGGCGTCCGCGACTTTTTGCGGCAGCGGTCCGCTGTTGCCGATACAGGTTGTGCAGCCATAGCCGACCGTGTGGAAGCCGACGGCTTGCAGATACGGCGTCAAACCGGCTTTGTCGTAGTATTCGGTCACGACGCGCGAACCGGGCGCAAGGCTCGTCTTGACGTACGGCTTGGCGCTCAAGCCTTTTTCGACGGCTTTTTTCGCCAGCAGACCCGCCGTCAGCATGACCATCGGGTTGCTCGTGTTGGTGCAGCTCGTGATCGAGGCGATCACGACCACGCCGTGACCGACGTTTGCGCTGTGACCGTTATCCGCGATGTGCGCCTGACGATTGAGCGCGGTGTCGTCGAGCGCGAACCCGCGCTGATCGACCGGTGTGGTTAGCGCCTTCTCGAACGAGGCTTTCATGTCCTTGAGCAGCACACGATCCTGCGGGCGCTTGGGACCTGCCATGCTCGGTTCGACTGTGCCGAGATCGAGTTCCAGCAGGTCGGTGAAGGCAGACTCGTGAGTCAGGGTGCGGAACAAGCCCTGTTCCTTCGCATAGCGATCCACCATTTGTACCAGCGCTTCGGGGCGTCCGGTACGGCGCAAGAAATCGAGTGTCTCATCGTCAATCGGGAAGAAACCCATCGTCGCGCCGTATTCGGGAGCCATGTTGGCAATCGTCGCGCGATCCGGCAGGGTGAGCAGCGAACAGCCGGGTCCGTAGAATTCGACGAACTTATCGACGACGCCGCGCTTACGCAGCATTTGCGTGATCGTCAGCACGAGGTCGGTCGCCGTCGCGCCTTCGGGCAGGCATCCGAGCAGCTTGAAGCCGACGACTTGCGGCATGAGCATGTAGATCGGCTGACCGAGCATCGCGGCTTCGGCTTCGATGCCGCCAACGCCCCAACCGAGCACGCTCAAGCCGTTGATCATGGTGGTATGACTGTCCGTTCCGACGAGCGTGTCGGGGAAGGCAGTCAGCGCGCCGCCGTCTTCACGCAGTTGGACGACCTTCGCCAAGTATTCAAGGTTGACCTGATGCACGATCCCGGTTGCAGGCGGCACGACCTTGAAATTGTCGAACGCCTTCTGTCCCCAGTGCAGGAATTCGTAGCGTTCGCGGTTGCGTTCGAATTCGTACTGCGCATTGAGCGTAATCGCGTCGGCTGTGCCGAAGCGATCCACCTGCACGGAATGGTCGATGACCAGATCGACCGGGACAATCGGATTGATGCGGGTTGCGTCTCTGCCAAGCCGCGCCATCGCGCTGCGCAGCGCCGCGAGATCGACGACGACGGGCACGCCCGTGAAGTCCTGCAAGATCACACGCGCGGGCTTGAACGGGATTTCGACCTGCTGCGGGGCTGCCGCATTCCAGTTCGCCAGCGCGACGACATCTTCCTCGCTGACTTCAAAGTTGTCGAGGTTGCGCAGCGCGTTTTCCAGCAGGATTTTGATGCTGAAGGGCAGGCGATCCACATCGCCGATCCCGCGCTTGGTCAGTTCGCTTAACCGATAGATGACGGCATCGCCGCTGCCGGTGGCGAAAGTGCCGCGTGAACCAAAGGAGTCCAGTCGTTGTGCCATAGGGGGTTTCCTTAAGGTGAACTTATAAAACCGATTGTAGCGGAAAAGATTCTCGAATGTAAGGAATTTTCGATTGAACCTGTGTATCCGCGCTATTGTCCCTGTCTATCTAACGTTTCACGCAGGGAGCGCACGCGGGCGACCTCGACCACGCCGTTGGAACGCGCTGCGCTCCCGACGTGATACTCCGGCGCGCCGGTCGTTCGCACGAGTTCGGGCAGGTTGTCGAGCGTGACGCCGCCCGCGCAGGCGAAGCGCAGTGCCGCGCCGTACGTCCTGACCCATGCGCCCATCCGTTCACGCCCCTCCCGGATATTCGGCGCGCCGCCCGATGACAGAATGCGATCCGCCAGCCCGCGCAGTGCCGCCACATCCCCGGTCGGGTCGCGCGCGTCATCCAGCGCCCGGTGAAAGGTCAACGCCAAGCCACCTGCGGCTTGTTTCACCTGCCTGACCAGTTCCAGATCAACCTCATCGTTTGACGTAAGCGCGCCGAAGACGATCTGCGTTACGCCGATACGGGCGGCACTTTCGGCAGCGCGCAGAATCACGTCGATGTCGTGCGGCGTGTAATAGAAACTCGCAGCGTGCGGGCGGATCATCATGTGTGTGTCGATGATCACGGCGTCACGGATCGCGCGGGCGAGGTCAAGCGGGGGAGTCAGCCCGCCGACCGCCAGATCGACACAGATTTCGACGCTGTCCGCGCCGCCTGTCTGCGCGTCGATGGCTTCTTGCAGCGTGGAGGCGATGACTTCAAGTCGATACACGGTGGTTGCCTTTTGTGGCGGGCGTTGTAGACTTAAGCGGCGATTTTGGATTGATTGAGGCTCTCATATGACACAAGGTAACAACCCCAAGAACAAGAGTTCAAAGCCGGGCGACCCGAAGCCCGCCAACCGACCCACCGGGCAGCAGCCGAAATCGGATTCGACGCGGCGCAGCGGCAGTGCGGATCGTCCTTTCACGCAAAAGTCGCGGGTACGCAGCGGCGGCAGCAATCCCGGTCGTCCGGCGTCGAGCGGCGAGAGTGCGCGGCAGGCGGGCGGCGGTTCACGCGCGGCGGAACGCAAGCAGGAACGCGAACAGGAACAGCGCCGCCGTCAGTTGACCATCGGCGCGGGCATCATCATCGGCGTGATCCTGCTGGCGGTCGTCACCCTGTTGATCGTGCGTACGCCTGCCGACGCGCCGATCCCCGAAAACACGCTCACCCTTTACGACGGCATCCAGAAGAGCCGGACGCAGGAAGGTTTTGCGCAGTTAGGCGATCCCAATTCGGCGGTGCGCGTTGGCTTGTATTCGAGCTTTGATTGTACCCACTGCCGCGATTTTCACGACGAACTGCAGCCCGCTCTGGTTCAGCGCGTGCGCGATGGTCAGATAGCGCTGTTCTTTGTGCCGCTGTTCGGCACAGGCAGCGTGACCAATGGACAGGGCGCGGCGCGTGCGGCGGTTTGCGCGGGCAATCAAGGGCGCTTCTGGGAGATGCATGACGCACTGTTCTACTGGCAGGGCTTATACGTCAATCAGGCGTTTACCAACAACCGGATTCAGACCGGCGCGAGCAGCCTCGGCTTGGATGTTGGTGCGTTCAATGGCTGCATCTTGAGCGACGACACCAGCGAGATCTTGACCGCTGCCAATACTTCGCGCAACGCGCTCGGCGCATCGTTTGTTGGAACCCCCACCGTGACAATCAACGGCGTGGTTCCGACAGACAGCGAGCAAAACGTGATCTCGGATCGTCAGGCGATCCTCGCGGCGATTGACGAAGCGATTGCCCGCCTCGCGTCGGGTGGCACGACGCCGGAAGTGACGCCGGAAGTCACCACTGAAGCGACGGTTGAACCTGAAGCAGCAGCGACAGAACCCGCGCCCGCCGAACAGCCCGAAGTCACGCCTGAGTCAACGACGGCGAGTTAGGCGAAATACGAACCTCACCCTAAATCCCGCTCCACATGGAGAGGGGGATGGGGGTCTAACAGGGGTAGGTTTTTAACGCAAGCCCACTACAACGAGAACCCCCTTCCCAACCTTCCCCCGAATTCGGGGGAAGGCGCAAACACGAGTCTGCTTGCGCC
>JACSRG010000407.1 GCA_014879865.1 Anaerolinea sp. | reverse complement strand
TCCTTCAGGATGCGGATCATGTCCGGCGTGTCGTAGGCGTTGACCACCTCGTCAACCGCGTGCGTCTTGATCACCGTGTTGAGTTCGTCGAACACCCCTAACACCCCATCCGCGTCGGGGGGTGTTGGCTCATCCTCGTGCGGCACGAAACCGACGAATTGCAGCCCGACCGCGCCGTAATCGCGGATGATCCGGCTGATTTCGTAGGCGTAGGAATTCACGCCGACGATCAGCACCCGGCGCTTGCGCCGCTTGCCGAGGCGTGGCTGGACATAATCCCAGAGCAAGCGCGCCGCGATCAGCAGCCCGAACAGCACTCCGGCGAAGTAGAAGGTTTGTAACCGGGAGAAGTCCCGGTAGATGACATACAGCACGCCCCAGAACGCGAGTGTCGCCACTGCGTGCGCCTGAATCAGCCGCAGCAGCCACGACGTGTTGAATTTTTGGGGCAAACGGGCATACACGCCGAACCACTGGAAGACAAGCTGCCAGAGGATTCCCGCGCAGATATACAGTTCTAGCGGAACTTCCAGCACTTGTGGGAGCGCCGGAGTACCGATGCCGAGACTTACACGGAGCGGGTAGGATAGAAATAGTGCGATGACGGTAAGTATCAGGTCGAGCAGCCGAGCAATTAAGGCGATGCGCGCATTAAGCACGGATGGTTCCCTTAAATACCTCACGAAGCATCTCTCAGTATCATTACCAGATTGCGGGAACTTGTGTCTACAAATGACGGAGACCGCTGGGTAATCGTCGGGAAATCGCCTTGTTTGTGCCCACGCCTACGGGTTGGTGATGGCGAATCCGACCAGCTCGTGCAAGATTTCCGCGTTGATCTGACGTTCCGTCTTTTCACCGCGTTCGACCTGTTCGCGCAGCCGCTTCATCATTCTGAGCTGTGCCTGATACAAGTTGAGGGTTTTCTCACGTTCGATCTGCGTGCTGCGCTGGTTCGCCGGATGCTTCTCGTACATGCGGCGCAGTTCGCCGAAGGTCTTCTCGCGCCGGCTGATCATGATGTTGCCGAGCGACGGATAGAAGCGGTACTCGCACGTCACACGGTTGATCGCCGTAAACGGGTACTCGCGCGAGACGCGGATCAGGTAATCCCAGTCGGGCAGCACGAAAAAGTCCGGGTCATACCAGCCGATCCGGTCGCGCACGTCCCGGTGCATCATCGTCGCGTGGACGGGGATGTAGTTGGAATACAGCAGCGCCTCGGCATTGAACGCCCAGAACGGCACGCCCATCCGCTGCACGGGGATCAAGGCGTCGCCTTGCTCCTCCATCAGCACGCGGCTGAAACCGCTGTACAACACGCGCGCTTCGGGCTTCTGGATCGTCATCTGGTTGAACAATTCCAGATGGAACGGGAAGACGATGTCGTCGTCGTCCAAGTGAATGAAATATTCACCGCACATCACGCGCAGCGCGCTGTTCGAGGCTTCGCTCGGATACTGCGGTGTCCGATGGTTCACGTACTGGATCGGGAAGAACGGCTCGTAAGTATGGAGCAGATCGGCGACATCTTCCCCCGCGTCGTTGACCACGATCACCTCGAAGTCGGGGAATGTCTGCATGGCAAGGCTGTTCAGCGCGAGGCTCAACTTGTCCGCGCGATTGCGCGTCCGCATGATGATGCTGAATTTGGGCGTCGGATTCGCCTGTCTGCCCCGCGCCGCATCGATCAGGCGTTTATGCGCCTTCAGCGACGTGTCGGTCGAGAAGGTTGCCAACCGGTTCTGGTACAGCGTCGAGTTGTATGTCATCCACTGCGTGTGGTTGATCGCGTTGCTCTCGAACGTCTTGCTGCCGTGATGGTAGACGAAGCTGTTCGTCGCTATGCCAATGTTCAACCCCAACAAGCGCACGCGGGCGCACATGTTCTCGTCCTCGAAGTTGCCAATCTGGAAAGCCTCGTCGAAGCCGTTCAGCAGTTGGAAAATCGAGCGCCGCATCATCACGCAGAAGAAGGCGACCCGCTCCGGCGCGAAGATCACTTCCTCGCGGTCGCGCACCTTCGCCGCATACGCTTGCGCCTCGTCTGCGCTCAGATCGACGGCGTCCGGCGCGACCTGTGGACCTTCACCGACGTAATTGGTCACGGGGCTGAGCACGCCGATCAGCGGGTCGCGCTGCATCGTCTGGACGAGCAGATCAAGCGAATAATCGGTGAATTCGGTATCGCTGTTCGCCAGCAGCAGGAAATCCCCGCGCGCTGCCCGCACGCCGACGTTCATCCCGCCGCCATAGCCGACATTGCTGCTCAAGCGAAAGGCGCTGATGGTGGGATTGGAACGCAGCAGATCGCGCATCCACGCGCCGACATCAGGCGCAGACCCGTTATCGACCAGCACGACCTCGAAGGCAAGATCGGTTTTCATGCGGTACAAGCTGTCTACACAGGCTTGAGCATAGCTCAGAGCGTTATAGACCGGTATAATGATGCTCACCAGCGGGGCGAGGGGTGCTTGCGCCCTCCCCAGTTCGGCAATACTCGTCTCCTGCGTCGTCTCGACAACGGGGTTCTGGGTCACGATCACCGGTCGCATGTAATAGCGCCGTTCGCCCTGTAACCAGAGCACCACCCGTTTTGCAAACGCCACCGCCCCTTCTTCACGATAGGTACGCAGCGCGCCCGACACGATTTGCTGTATGCGACTCGCCATTAACACTCCTAGACGTTTGAACAAGTCCGATTGAAGTTACGGTGCATTCTCTTGCATGAACGAACGACCTGATCTGCCTCACGTTGATCCAAACCAGCCGTCGTGGCTGCTCGACGCTGCCGCCAAGCTGAGCCTGCTGCTGATCGCGTCGCTGCTGGCGTATCAAATGCGCATGCAGATTCCACTCGGTCAGGAGCTTCTCGCTGACCCTCAATTCGCGCAGTCCGGCGTGGCGATGGCGGTGATCGTGACGGTGCTAACGATGATTGCGCGCACGACAAACGGGGGCGGCGTGATCCGTCGCCATCCCTTTCGTCTGTTCGCGCTGGGTGTCGTGTTCAGTGGTGGGGCAATGCTGCTGCTGCCGGGCATGTCCCAACTGCAAATCGCGTATTTCGTCGCAGTTGGAATGCTGCTCGGCGGATTGTGTCTTGTACTGCCGCGCCGATTGTATCAAGGATATTCGATCCCGGACGTTTTGCAAACATTACGCGCCGTCATAAAGCATCGCCCGCTGCTTGGGCTGTGGCTCAGTTTCAACATCCAGACGCGCTACAAACAACGCGTACTCGGCAGTTTGTGGGTCGTGCTGCTGCCGATCTCCACGTCGCTCGTGATCGCGTTCGCGTTCTCGCAGTTCATGCGCGTCAACATCAGTGTGCCGTTCATCGCCTTCTACATGTCCGCGCTCGTACCGTACAACTTCTTCGCCAACAACTTATTCGGCAGCACGAACGCGATTCTAGGGCGCATCGGGATCATCACACAGGTGTACTTCCCGCGCGAAATCCTGATCCTCTTGTTGATAGGCGAGTCGCTGTTCGATTTCGTCTTCACGTTCGCGGCGCTGTTGATCATCAACCTGTTCTTCGGCGTGCTGCCGTCGATCCACTTCGTCTTCCTGCCGCTCCTGTTCGTGCTCTTGCTGCTGCTGGCGCTCGGCTTGATGTTCCTGATCAGCACGCTGACCGTGTTGCTCCGCGACATTCCGCAGTTTTTGAGTGTCGGGATGCAGCTTCTGTTCTTCCTGACGCCCGTGATCTACCCGGTCGAGCAGTTCCCGGAGCAGTTTCGCTATCTGTTCTTGATCAACCCCATCGCCCCGGTGATTCAAGGCTTCAGGGACGTGATCACGTTCGGGCGTCCTCCCGAACTGATCAGCCTGTGCTATCCGCTGGCGTGCGCTGCCGTCGCGCTGTGCGTCGGCTATGCGGTCTTCAAACGGTTTGAAAACGAAATGACGGATTTGCTATGAGCGATCTCAATACGGGTAACGCGGTCATCACGCTGGATCACGTCTACAAGCAGTACAAGCATTACACGCGCAACCGCAGTCTGCGCCACGACGTGGAGCACATGCTCCGGGCATTGCTGCGCCAATCACGCCGATCCGCGCCCGAACCCCCTTTCTACGCGCTGCGCGATGTGAGCTTCTCGATTCGACGCGGCGAATCGGTCGGGATCGTCGGGCGCAACGGCGCAGGCAAGACAACGCTGCTGCGACTGCTGTCGCGCATCACCAAACCGACCTATGGCAGCGTCGAGGTACACGGCTCGTTCGCCAGCTTGATCGGTTTGGGCGCGGGCTTCAACCCCGACATGAGTGGACGCCAGAACATCTACCTGAATGCGGCGTTCTTCGGCTGGCTGCCCGCCGACGTGCGCCAGATCGAAGCCGACATCATCGCGTTCGCCGACATCGGCGACTTCATCGACGCGCCGACCAAAGTCTATTCGAGCGGGATGGTCGCGCGCTTGGCATTCAGCATCGCGATTCATATCCTGCCGGAGATCATTTTCTTGGATGAAGTGCTGGCGGTCGGCGACGCGGGCTTCGCGGCGAAGTGCAATGTGCGGCTGCATCAACTGCGCGACGAAGGACGCACACTGGTGATGGTCGCCCATAATGCCAGCGCCATACAGGAGATGTGCGAACGCGCGATCTGGCTGGATCACGGCGAACTGCGCATGGACGGATCAAGCGCTGATGTCCTCCGCGCCTATAATCAGGCGCTAGAAACGGCGCGCTAAAGGCTGACCTTGCGCTCAGGCGCAGAGGGACGATAATTCGTCTGTTCACGAAGCACAAGCACTGAAGGCTGTAGACCATGCACAACATTCTGACCTCCGTCACCACTCACGAATCGCAGATCGACGCTTTGATCCAGCAGATGACGCTGGACGAGAAAATCGGGCAGATGACCCAAGTCGAAAAGAACAGTATCACCCCCGCTGATGTCACCCGATACGCGATTGGCTCCGTGTTGAGCGGCGGCGGCGGAAATCCATACGCTAATAATCCCCGTGAATGGGCAAAGATGGTGCGCGAGTACCTCGAAGCCGGGCTGCAAACCCGCCTGTCGATCCCGGTGATCTACGGTGTCGATGCGGTGCATGGGCATAACAATGTCAAAGGCGCGACGATCTTCCCGCACAACATCGGCTTGGGCGCGACCGGCGATGCCGCGCTCATCGAGCGCATCGGCGAAGTCGTCGCCCGCGAACTGCTGGCAACCAACGTCCACTGGACATTTGCGCCCGCCGTGACCGTCCCGCAGGATATTCGCTGGGGACGCACCTATGAAGGCTTCAGCGAACAGACGGACGTGGTCATCCCGCTGGCACTCGCCTTCGCGCGTGGTCTGGACAAGGCTCAGCAGCGCGTTCTGCATTCGTACAAGCACTTTGCTGCCGACGGCGGCACGGATTGGGGCACAACGCGCTTTGATGCATGGGGCACAGCCGATAACTGGCAAGCGGCAACCGAAACCTATCAGATCGATCAAGGCGACGCCCGGATTGACGAAGCGACACTGCGCGAGATTCATCTGCGCCCGTACAAAGCGGCGATTGAGGCAGGCGCGCTGAACATCATGGTGTCGTTCTCCTCATGGAACGGCGAGAAGATGCACCAGCACAAATACCTGCTCACCGACGTGCTGAAAGGCGAATGGGGCTTCGAGGGTTTCCTCGTCTCCGATTGGAAAGCCATCGACCAAATTTCGCCGGATTACCGCGCGTGTGTCGTGCGCAGCATCAACGCGGGCTTGGATATGGTCATGGTGCCGTACGACTACCAGCGCTTCATCGACACGCTGCGGAGCGCCGTCGATAGTGGCGAGGTTGCCATCGAGCGGATTGACGATGCTGTGCGCCGCATCTTGCGGGCGAAATTCGCGCTCGGCTTGTTTGAGCAGCGGTTCGGAGACGAAACGCTTTTGGATGCCGTCGGATCGCCTGCTCATCGCGCGGTGGCGCGGGAAGCCGTCCGCCAATCGCTCGTCCTGCTCAAGAACGACGGGCAAACCCTCCCGCTCTCGAAAAAACAGCCGAGCCTGCTGCTTGCCGGGAATGCGGTCGATAACATCGGGATTCAGTGCGGCGGCTGGACGATTGAATGGCAGGGTGACAGCGGCGCAATCACCACCGGGACGAGCATCCTCGACGCCATTCGTCAGACAGTTGCGCCGGAAACGACGCTGCATGTCGATCCACTTGCCAACTTCGCCGAGGGACTGCAAGCGGACATCGGCATCGCGGTGATCGGCGAACAGCCCTACGCCGAAGGCTTTGGCGACCGGCTGCGCCCCGCGCTTTCGGAAGACGATATCGCCGTGCTGCACCGTCTGCGCGCGCGCTGCCAGCGGTTGGTGGTCGTGCTGGTGTCGGGTCGCCCGCTAATCCTCACCGAGCAGCTTCCCATGATCGACGCACTGGTCGCCGCGTGGCTGTTCGGCACGGAAGCGCTCGGCGTGACCGACGTGCTGTTCGGCGATCATCCGTTCACCGGACGCCTGCCCTTCTCGTGGGCACGGAACAGCGATCACCTGCCGCTGGCGGCGCTGAAAGCGTCGGCTGAAGCGCCCTTGTGGCGCTGCGGCGACGGCTTGAGCTAACGATCACGCAAGCAGACCCGGTCTGCAAGCCGGGTCTGTCAGGCGATCTAGGAGCTAACTTCCGGCGCGGCGATTTCCACTGGTTGATTGAATGCAGAGAAATCAGTCACGGTGGTGATCGCCATGCTGTTCGCCATTTCGACCACGCTGTAGATACGGTGAACGAAACCATCTGTCTGCCCGATGTACACGGCAATCGTCACGCGCACGTTCGACGGGTCAAGCGCGGGGCGTCCGCCATCCTGCGGAGGCTGAATCTGTCTATCGGTCGGTGGCTGAATCTGCCTGTCACCCGGCGCAGGCGGCGTAAAATCTGCCGAGGGCGTACCGTTCATCGCGGGCTGCCCGCCGCCCGTGACTAACAGGGCGCTCGCCGCGCTGTCGATCACCGCCTGCGGGTCGAGGCTGATCTGGTAAACGCTCACTGCCTGCCCGTCAATCGTATCATCCGGCAGCGCGCTGATCGCCGTGACCGACTCTGCATTGACCGGGAACTGCAACCCGCCGAGCGCCTGACTCGCCAGACTATCGGTCGCGCCGAGCATGGGCATCCCGGACTGATCGCCGGTGACCTCAAACCAACCCGGCTGAGCAACCTGCCCCAACTGCGATCCGTCCAGATTGACGTACGTCACCCCATCCAGCACGATGTACTGGATAAGATTCTGCATCTGGGTATCGCCCATCTGCATGATCGTCGTGATCGAACCGGACAGATTCCACGCGCTCCCGTCCGCTGCTTGAGCGAGACTCCACTCGGCTTGGCGCTGCTGCTGTCCGCCGTTGTCGCCGGCGATTAGGCTTTGCGTGACGACGTGTAAACTCGTGCTGGCGTTCGTCTGGTCCAACGCTTCGGTGACGGCTGTGACCAGCGCCGGATCGACGGACTGGGCATAGCTCGCGCTGATCCCGCCCAAGAGCAGGGTTAGCACGGCGAAAATGGTGATTCGTTTCATGAGTGATTCCTTTCTCATAGAGGATACGAAGTAGGATTACTCGCCAGTCAAGGCGCTGCACGCTGCGGCTGTTGAGACGTATTCCCCGCTGACCCACCCCTCTTGCCCGCCGTAGCGGACGTGCCACCAGCCA
>JACSRG010000517.1 GCA_014879865.1 Anaerolinea sp. | reverse complement strand
TGTGCGCTCGAATGCGCCGCCATTGTACGAGCGCAAATTACCAAAACGGGACGAGAGCGGCGCGGCGGCGGGCAAGCCCATCGGCGCGTCAAAATAGCGGGTCGGGGTGAAATTGTTCATGACCCCGCGCAGCAGTGCCAGTTCGGCGTCGTCAATCGCGGGGTCGAGCAGCCCGATGCGATCCGCCAGCACGGTGATGTATTCGCGCCAGTAGCCCCCTGCGACGATCTGCACGTTTGCCGTAAAGGTCGATTGCGCGCCGACCGCATCGGTCACGGTCAAGTTGAGCGGGTAGACGCCCGCCGCCGTCCCGACCGGAATCCCGACGTAAAAGGTATGGCGGGTGTTATTCGCGTCCGGCGCATCGTTCATCGTCCGGTCGAGGAACGTGCCGCTCATGGTGACGGCGGCGCTGCTCGTCAACCGGATGCGCCCGGTCTCACCCTCGACCAGCACGAGCGGGTAGACATCGAAGGTGGCAAGCGGCGCGGGGAGATCAAGCGCCAACTGCGGCGGCGTGACGCCGGGAATGATCAACTGCTGCCCCGCATAAATCGTTTCGGGGTCGCTGATGGAATTGGCAGTCGCCAGTTCGTTGACCGTCGTGCCGTAGCGTGTGGCGATACGAAAGAGGGTTTCGCCCGGTTGGACTACATGCACGAGCGGCGGCGCAGCAACATCGGAGGCTGTGTCCGCGATCTCGGAGGTTTCCGGCGGGAGCGTATCAACTGGCACGACGATCAACGCCAAACCGACGTAGAAACCACTTTGCTCGGTGATCTCGTTCTGCGCCGCGAGCGCTTCGGGAGTCATCCCATACAGCGCCGCAATGCTCGCCAACGACTCGCCCGGTTGGACGATATGCACCTGTTGATCACCGGCAGCAATGCTGGTCGTCGGCACGAGCAACCGCTGACCGACGAAGATGTTGTCCGCCAGCGTGATGCCGTTGAGTTGAGTGAGCACTTCGATGGTGGTACTGTAGTGGAGGGCGATGCGGAATAAATTCTCGCCCCGCTGCACCACATGAATCGTGACATTGGTCTGCGCCGTGTCTTGCGCCACGACAGGCGGCGCAAAGACCAGCACGCAGACCAGTAGAACGACAAAAAGGCGCTGCACCATGAACTATTCAGCCTCATCAAATCGGAGTCGATCCCCGATTTGTACGCGCTCCAACAAATCGGGGTTGGCTTCGATGTAGTACTGCGCGGGAGCGCGCGGCGCATACATTGGTCGCCACGGTTTCGCGAGTGTTTTGTCCACTACTTTGCCGGACGCGTCGATCCAGACGACCGCGATTTGAAAGAGCATGAAAAACATGTGGATCGCGGTGTGCGACCGTCCCTCGCTGCGGGTGACGAACAGCAGTCCATGATCGGCGGGCAAGCGCGGCACGAGCATTAAGCCTTTAAAGTGACACCAGAAGCTCGCACACCAGCGCGCTTGCCCTAAAACGACCGCACCCGTCTTGGAATTTCTGACGATGCGGTAGCGGCTCATGGAATAATCAAAACCTGCCCCACATACACGAAGTTCGGGTTCGCCAGATTGTTCGCCTGCGCAAGCTGGTAGACCGGAACCCCGAAGCGCAGTGAAATCGAGTAGAGACTGTCGCCCGGTTGCACACGGTACGTTTGTGTCGGCGCGGGAACGGTCGGCACTGCGGTAGCGTTGATCGGCGGAGTCGGAGTCGGCGTCGTGCCGAGCGAAATGATCAGCAGTTGACCGTAGTAGATCAAATTCGGGTTGGTGATGCCGTTCAAGCGCGCCAGCTCACGCGAAGTCGTGCCAAAGCGGTAGGCAATGGCGGACAGCGTATCGCCAAACTGGATCACGTAGGTGACCGGTTGGCTCGGCGCGGGCGGCAGCGGCGTGGACGGGGCTACCCCTTGAGTCGCCGTTGCGGCAGGCATCTCAGTGGCAGTCGGCGCGCTGGTCGGCGCTGCTTCGGTCACTTCTTCGGTCGGCGCTTCCTCGGTCACAACTTCGGCAGTCGGGACATCGAGCGGCAGAGGCAGCGGGATGATCAGCGTTTGCCCGACGGAGATGAAGGCGTCTTGGTTCAAGCCGTTCGCGATGATGATCGCATCGACGCTCGTCCCATAGAACTGAGCCAACGCCTGCACGGTATCGCCGGACTGAACGACATGCTCCACCGATGAAGGATACAGCTTGGTATCCAGCGTCGGCGAAGGCAGCGGCGTGGCAGTCGGCGCTTCGGTCGGCACATCCGTAGGCACATCCGTCGGCACATCCGTAGGCGGAACAGTGGTCGCGGTTTCCGTCGGCACTTCGGTCGGGACTTCCGTCGGTACGTCGGTCGGGACTTCCGTCGGCGGGACACTGGTCGCGGTCGGCGCTTCCGTCGGAACATCGGTCACGACCGCTTCGGTCGCTTCGCTGGTCGGCACTTCAGTTGCCGCTTCTTCAGTCGCCGCCTCTTCAGTTGCCACTTCAGCAGTCGGCACGATGAGAGTTGCGGTCGGTTCCGGCTCAACGGCGTCAGTCTCCGCCGCGACAGGTGTTTCCTCGCCGGTTGCCAACGTGAGTTCGGCATCATCCACGTAGATGACATTGTTGGCGATCTTGGCGGTTGCGGTCGAGCGGATGAACGCGGTCACCGATTCCGCGAGTGCCGTCGCGGTGACGCTGTACTGATGCCACTCGTCATAGACGGAAAGCGGTTCAGACCAGACGATGTCTTCACTTTCGCCGTTCGTCCCGCCCGTCGGATCGATGCCGACTTGGAACGTGATCGCGCCGCTGCCATCGCTCGTTTCGCCCGCATCCGACGCCCAGAGGTACGCCCAGACGCTAAAGGTCAGGTCTGCGCCGAGCGAAACACCATTCGCCTGTTGATACAAACCGCCGGTGTGTGTTCCATAGTACGAGAAATACTGCTGAGCATCCGCGCCGCCATGAATACGCGGCGTGAGGCTCAAACCATTTACCGTATCGGAGGCGGCAAAGTACTCAGGCATCATGTTGTCCGATGCGCTCATTCCTTCGGCGGCGGGGACGTACCACAATGTCCACCCTTCAGCAATGTCGCTGAAGATTTCGTCGCCCACGGGATTAAACGGAGGCTCGAAGCCGGGGTTAGTCAGCAAGTTGCTCGTTTGAGCGGAGGCGGCGCTGAAGGCGACGCTGACCAACAATAGAATGCTGAGAATGACTAGGCGATAAGCGTTTTTCATCACAGGGTCTTCCTCTCGGAGCAAGTTTGAAAAGAGTTTACTATGTTTTTAGGATTTACGCTTGGGACAAAATGCGGCGAATCAAGTCCATAAGTACCGCTGCCCCAAACGGCTTGACGATGTATTGATCTGCTTTGGACACGCGCATTTCCAACAGCTTTTCGTCACTTTGTGCTGTCGCCGTCACGATGATGACGGGAATGCTGCTGGTGTGCTGATCCGCTTTGAGCCGCTCATAGACCGCCCAACCGTCCATGTCGCTCATCAATAGATCAAGCAAGATTAAATCGGGAGGTTCTTCCCGTACCATCTGCAAACCGCGCACGCCGCCGCGCGCCCCTATGAAGTCATAGCCTTCGCGGGTGAGCAGCAGGCGCAGCAGTTCGATCATTTCGACATCGTCCTCAATACAAATGATCCGCTGAGTCATGCTTATCCTTCCGCCGAGCAGTCTGCGACCCTTTGCTAATTATGCCCCAAGTATCGCAAATTGCGCCTTAACCCCGTATACTTGAAAGCAATGTATTCGGTTATCCCACCTAAAAATCCATGCCGCGTATCGCCATTGGTTTGTGTACGTTGGAGCTGCATCTACCCGGAGTCGAGTCGCTCAAAGATAAGCGCAGCATCTTGAAATCGCTGTTGAAGCGCCTGCATAACACGTTCAACGTCGCGACATCCGAGGTCGATTATCACGATACATGGGACGCGTCGGTGATTGCCATTGTCACCGTGACGACGTCAACACATCATATCGATCAGACCCTCTCGACGATCATCAATTGGATCGAGAAGAACTACCCGGACGCTCAAATCGTCAATCAGGAGATCGAAATTGTTTGACGAAAGTTGGGCAGCGTGAATCTACAAGCAGACGCGCTGCGAGAATACCTCGCGCGCTTCGATATTCCGCTGGCGGATTCCGCTGCTCCTGACACGAGCATCGGGCTGCGCATCAGCGCCGATTTCTTCGCTGGATGCCCGGTCATGTCCGTGCTGGAACATGGGCGGGAACTCGCGCGGGAGTATATCAATCCGTTGATCGGACTGCGCGACTATCAGGCGCGCGGTTTGGGCAACACTGCCAACCTTCCCCAAGAGGTATGGGATGATTTCATTCGCCTCGCGGGGAAGGCTTACCGCTGTTATATCGACGCCGACGCGCTGACGCTGGACATCGACCCGCTGACCATTCACGACGGGCGGCTTGCCGTCGTCACCTGCGCGATGAACGTCGACGAAAACGCGCTTTATCGCCAGCATCACTTTCTGGCAGATTTGACGACCGAATCACTAACGGCGCGGCGCGCACGTGAGGCAGGGCTGCATTACATTCCGCTCAAGGGGCAGATCGGCGTGGTCGCCAACGGCGCAGGGCTGACGCTGACGGCAATGGATGTGATCGCACACTACAGCGAGGAGCGATTACATGCCGCCAGCTTTCTTGATATGGGCAACACGCTGCACGTAGATCGAATCGGGCTGGCGCTCGAACTCACGCTGTCAAAACCGGATTTACGCGCGGTGCTGGTAACGCTGTTCGCCAAGCATCACTGTGCCGAAGCGGCATTCGCATTGATCAACGGGCTGCCGCGCACAGCGCCGCCGGTCGTAGTCTTTCTGAGCGGCACGGACGGCGAACATGCGCGTGCCGTGATCGAAGGCGTAGCCCACCCCGCGCTGCTGGTCGCGGGCAGCTTGCGCGAAGCCGCGCGGCGGGTCATTCACGCGGCGGGAGAGAACTAGATCGTGTCGATCCTCGTCAACCGAGAAAACTATGTCATCGTGCAGGGGATCACCGGGCGCGAAGGCAGCCAGCACACAGCAGAAATGATCCAGTACGGGACGAATATCGTCGCCGGGGTCACGCCCGGTAAAGGCGGCGACTGGGTACACGGCAAGCCCGTCTTTGACAGCGTGGTTGCCGCCGTCGATGCGACCGGCGCGAATACGAGCGTGATCTTCGTCGCCGCGCCCACCGCCGCCGACGCGATCTACGAAGCCATCGACGCGGGCATCGGCTTGATCATCTGCGTCACGCAGGGCATTCCGGTGATGGAGATGATGCGCATCCGCGAGTACCTCAAACAGACGCGCACACGGCTCGTCGGTCCGAACTGCCCCGGCATTTTGACCCCGGCGGATGCGAACATTGGCATCATCCCCGGTTATATTGCCAAGTCGGGCAATATCGGCGTCGTATCACGCAGTGGCACGCTGATGTATGAGACGGTTTCTGCGCTCACGCGGGCAGGCTTGGGGCAATCGACGATTGTCGGCGTGGGCGGAGACGCGATCATCGGCACGAATTTCGTCGATGTGCTGTCGATGTTCGAGGAGGACGCCGAAACCGAACGCATCGTCTTGATCGGCGAGATCGGCGGGCACGGCGAAATCGACGCGGCGGCGTACATCAAAGCGCGCATGACCAAACCCGTATACGGTTATATCGCCGGGAAAACCGCGCCGTTTGGCGTGCTGATGGGTCATGCTGGCGCGATGGTGCAAGACGAGAAAAGTGCCGCCGCCGCGAAGATCAGCGCGCTGAAAGCGGCAGGTGTGCGCATCGCGGACAATCCACAGGAAATCCCCGATTTGCTACGGTACTGAGGCACATTCGCCTGCTGCGGTGCTGGCGGACTGCCACGCGGAGTCCGCGTCGGCGCGCACATAGCAGTCGCAGTAGCTCAGCGGCTCGGCTTGCCCTGCCCACAACAAGAAACTGGCATTCGTCTGGATACAGGCAGCATTCGGATCAGTCTGCGTGACCGACGTGCTGGACACGCCGAGTCCCCGTTCGTCCATCTCGTTGATCAACCACAGGCGGATGTGCTGCCCCGGCAGCCCGCCCTGTGAGATCGAGATTTCTCCCTGTGTCGCCAAGACGAACAGCGCGCACGGCAGCAGCAGCAGTGTGAACCAGAAGATCAACAGGACGGTGCAGCCGATCCGGCGGATCGGACTGCGGCGCGCCGGGGTAACAGGAACATCGGTCATGAAGCAGCCTCGGTTTCGGCAAAGCGCAGGCGGATGACATCCTCCGCGTCGTAGCTCAAGTGGGCGAACAGCGGCGCGGCAGATGGCGCATCCAAGATGCGCGGCAGGATCAGCGGCAAATCTTCGACCAGATCAAGCCCATACACATCGGCACGCGGTATCCAATGGAGCGTCCCCTCGCTGTTGGCGACGACCGCCCGCGAGTCGGCATAGGCGGTGAACACGAACAACACGATCCCGGTCTCCGCGCCCGCATCGATATTGTACACAGCGCGCAGACGCACGTCATGCACCGTTAGCCCGGTTTCCTCTAGAATTTCGCGGTGGGCGCTGCTCAGCGGGTCTTCATCCCGTTCGATGTGCCCCCCTACCCCATTGTAGCGATTCGGAAAGATGCGCTTATGTGGCGCGCGCTTCATCAACAGCACGTCATCGCCATTGAGAACGAAGCAGAGAGTACGCGGGATAGTCAACCAGCGCCCCTCGACAGCATTCGCGCCTTGCTCATGTGCCCCCATGTGTAAATCCCCTAATCCCTGCGCAGCGATCTCTGTGCAACCTGTCCTATAGAAATTGCTGAACATCCGCCTACATGATAATCTTAACAAAGAACCGAGTTGACCGGGCAGACAGGCTGAATATGACCACCAAAGACGTCCCTACGCCGGACTTGCGCATCGTCGCAACGGCGAGTTTGCAACCGCATGAAGAACACGATACGCAGCGATCCGCCCCGCTGATCGAAAGCCTGAAAAGCGCGCGTTACATGATCAACCCGCCGCTCGTCTCGCCCATGAGCAACGACGAATATGTCATCCTCGACGGTGCAAACCGCGCCTACTGCTTCTCGCAGCTTGACTATCCCCACCTGCTCGTCCAAGTCACGAGCTATAACGGGGGTCTGGTCGAACTGGACAACTGGCAGCACGTCGTCGGCGGCTGGAACATTGGCGATTTTATCGGAACACTGCGCGAGCTGCCTGAGATTACTGTGAGTGAAGGTGAAAACGAGGGCGTGATCGCGCACCTGTACCTGCGCGACAACGGCGTCCTGTCGATCCATGCGCCTGCTAAGGATGTCCACGAGCGGAACGCTGCGCTGCGCAAGGTCGTAGCGGTGTACCAGCAAAACGCCGCGCTGCACCGTACCACCTTAAGCGATCCCGACGAGGTGTGGTCGCTCTACCCGGACGGCATCGCGCTGGTGATCTTTCCGCGCTACCAGCCTGCGGACATCATCGAAGCGGCGCAGTACCGCGCGTACCTGCCGCCGGGGATCAGCCGCCACATCGTCAACGGGCGGGCGATCCGTGTGAATTACCCGCTGGAATATCTGCGTGACCCCGGCAAAGATATACATGAGAAAAACGTGATTTTACGGCGCTGGCTGCAAGAAAAGCTGGCAAGTCGTCAAATTCGGTATTATGCTGAGGGAACTTATCAGTTTGACGAATGAAGGG
>JACSRG010000766.1 GCA_014879865.1 Anaerolinea sp. | reverse complement strand
GCTACTGGCAGTCGGCGGGCTTCGTCGGACGCGAACAGGAACTTAACCGCTTGGTCTCGGCGCTCGATCAGGCGATGAAAGGGCACGGCGGCGCTTATGCACTGATCGGGGAAAGCGGAGTCGGCAAATCACGTCTCTTGAACGAACTGCGCACACTGGCATTGACGCGCGGCGCGCTCGTCTTGCGCGGCGGCGGAGTGGCAGATGGCGGCTTGCCTTACCAGTTGTGGCGCGGCATAGCGCGCGAACTGCTTCTGCTCCACGATGTGACCGACGATCAGGCGGCGATTCTGGCGGCGCTCGTCCCGGACATCGAACGCCTTCTCGACCGTGAGATTCCCCGTGCCCCTTCCTTATCCGATGAAGCTGAACAGCAGCGCTTGATCCTTGCCCTGCTCCACTTGATCGGACAGCAAACGCGACCGCTCGTTCTGCTGCTCGACGATTTGCAGTGGGCGGGCGAAAGCCTGATTCCCCTCGCCCGCATCTGCGATCTGGTGGCGAAACAAGGGCTGCTCATCGTCGGCACTTACCGTACAGGCGAGAACGCCGAGTCCGCGCATATTTTGTCGAAGCTGCACGCGATCCCGCTCAAGCCGTTCTCCGTCAGCGAAACCCAGATCGTCAGCGAAGCAATCATCGGCGATCTGAGCGGACGACGCGCGCTGCTTCAGTTCCTCGTCGATCACACCGAAGGTAACGCGTTCTTTCTAATCGAAACGCTGCGCACGCTGGCGATCCATGTCGAACGGCTGGAAGAGATCGGATTGCGCGACATGCCGCAGAAAGTCGTGCCACAGAGCATCCGGGATGTTGCGCTGCGGCGGCTTCAACGGCTGTCCGAACCCGATCAGAAAGCAGTTCAAGCCGCCGCCCTGCTCGGACGCGACCTTGACCTGTCGCTCCTCAAGCACATCCTCCCCCAACTCGACGTCGAGGGTTGGCTGGTACGGGCTGACGCCGCTGCCCTGCTCCGTTTTGAGGACGCCCACTGGCGCTTCGCGCATGACATGATGCGTGAGGGGATCGTGGCAGCGCTCAGCGACTTGTGCCGGGTCACGCTGAGCCGCCGCTGTGCGGAAGCGCTGGAAGCGATTTACGGTGATCGTGCGGACTATGCCCGCCGGTTGGCGCAGCACTGGAAAGCAGCCGGCGATCTGAACAAGGAAGTTCAGTACGCGATTATCGCCGCCCGTCAAGCGATCCGCTTGACCTATTTTGTCGAAACACGCACGGAACTCCTATCGCTGATCGACCGGATGCAGGTCGGCGTTGGTCTGGATAAAGAGTTGAGCTTGCTGCACCGCCTGATTGCCGAGACCTACCATAAGACCATCGGCTACCCGGAGGCACAGGCTCACTATGAGCAAAGTCTGATGCTGGCACAGCGGCTCGGCGATACCGCTGGACAGGCGGATACTCTCCTCGGCATCGGGCGGGTGCTGTCCCTGCGCGGATTAGGCGACGAAGCAGAAATCCGACTCGCGTCCGCGCTGGCGCTGTACGACGCGCTCGGCGATGTTCGCGGGAGTGCCGAGACGCATCATGTCATAGGCGATGTCCACTACCAGCGTGGCGACTATGCCGCTGCGCACGCGGCTTTCCAAGCGAGTTTCGATATACTGGCAAACACAGGCGAGTTTGCCTTGCGAGCACAGGCACGCAGCGGGCTGGCATATACCGCCAACATTCAAGGGAAGTATGCCGAGGCGGAACGGCTTGCTCGCGAGAACCTCGCCTATTTCATCCAGATCGACGATAAGCACGAAATCGCCGCCGCAAGAACCGCGCTCTATCTTGCCCTCATCAATCAAGGAGAGCTAGAGCAGGCATTCGACTATGCGCAAATGAATCTGAGACTGTGTGAGGAAATCAACCATCAGAGCGGTCGGGCGACAACCTTGGTGAATCTGGGCTATTTGGTGGCAGTCCTTGGGCGATGGGATGAAAGCGAAATCTACTACGCCGATGCCGCACGATTGTCACAGCAGCTAGGAAGTACGCACGGGGCGGCGACCGCGTTCGGTTCTCTGATCGACGTGCAAACTCGGCTCGGCAAATGGGAAGCCGCGCGCCAGAGCGCTGGCGAATGGATCAGCAGCGCGCATCAGGTGAATATTGTGCGCGTCCAGTTGCACGGCATGTACGCCGTGATCCTCATCGTCATTCATGATCAGAAAGCGGTACTTGCCGCCGAATGGCTGGGCGCGTTCGAACACTATGTGCTGCCCTCGCAGCGCAACGACCACCAGCTCGTCGGGCTGCGAGAGCAGATCAGCGCGCAGATCGGCACGGCGCAAACCGACGCGGGCATGGAGCGTGGCAGCAAGCTGACGCTCGAACAGCTCACAGACCAGCTCATCGCCTATTTTTCGGTGGTCTGAGTCGTTAGCAGTGGTTCGTGACGTGTCCCGGGTCAAATGACCCGCATTTTTGCCCTTATCCGGCGACGCGGATCACCTTGCGAATTTTCAGCCGCAAAACGACGATATCGTCGTCCTTCCACGTCTCCAACAAATGTTCGGCGGCTGCGCCGTGCAGATAATGTCGGGTGATGCGCGCCGTCACCGCGTGATCCGGGTCATCCTCGACCGTGAAATCCCCTTGCAGCATGACACCCGGCGTATACCCATCCTGACCATCCGACAGCGGATCGCCGCCGATCTGGACTGCCCCACGCGGGTTGGCGATGAGGTTCTGGGCTTTACGCGCGGTGCGATCCGCCATAATCACCAGATCGTCCCCCTCGAATAGAAACCACAGCGGCGTGATATGCGGGAAACCATCAGCGCCAATCGTGCCCAAACGGGCGATCACCGGCTGCGCCAAAACGTCACGGACTTCATTCAGCGTAACTGCCATCCTCGTACCCCTTTTTCCTAGAGCTGTGATCCCTCAGTTGTGCGCCAGTCGTCGATGGTTGTCAAGGTTCGAAAGCCGCCGCTTAGAAAGTCGTGGTTTGACCGCATAGTGCGATCTGCACCGTTAAAATGTGATCTTGTTCACTGCTGTGCGGACGCGGTTTACACTACATTCAAGAAGTTGAATATAGCGCAAGGGTGATCAGGTGGATTACGTCGAATTAGCAGATAAGTGCAAAGGGCTGGCGCATCCTGTTCGACTGCAAATCCTTGACATGCTGCGCGGCGGCGAAGTCTGCGTCTGCCACATCGAGCGCGTCTTGAATCGACGGCAGGCGTATGTCTCGCAGCAGTTGATGGTCCTGCGCGATGCGGGCTTGGTCGAAACGCGCAAGGAAGGGCTGCAAGTCTTCTACCGCCTCGCCGATCCGCGCGTGCAGCGCTGGCTCGATTTTATGCTTGACCGCGAACTAACCGCCAACCAGAGATTCGCAGGCTGTACTTGCCCGCTCTGCTCGACGGTTTCTATTGAAAGCATTCGTTGAAAGGAAACTATCATGCTGCAAGTGAAAGTCTTGGGTTCAGGCTGTGCCCACTGCAAACGCTTGGAGGCAGAAGCGCGCGCCGCGCTGGACGCCGAAGGGATTGCCTACACGCTTGAAAAAGTGACCGAGTTTGCCGACATCGCCGCGTATGGCATTCTGAGTACGCCGGGGTTGGTGATGAATGAAGAAGTCAAGTCGGCGGGGCGCATCCCCAAACGCGACCAGATCGTAGCGTGGGCGCGGCAGACCGAAAGCGCCTGATCATGCTCTCCCATCTCCATTTGTCATGGCAGGAACGCTCGACACGGCGTGATGCCGTCTTGGTCGCGCTGCTCGCCCTCCTGTGGGTGGCTGCCTATTCCAATCTGCAACGGCTCGCCGACTGGCTCACCTATACCTTACTCGGACTCGACCCCGCGAGTCACTTCGGCGCGGCGCTCAACTTCTTCGTGTACGATGTGCCGAAAATTCTGCTGCTGCTCTCCGGGATGGTCTTCTTGATCACCCTACTGCGGACATTCATCACCCCTGAACAAACGCGCCGGCTCTTGGGCGGCAGGCGTGAAGGGGTCGGCAATGTCTTGGCGGCGCTGGTAGGGGTGATCACTCCGTTCTGCTCGTGTTCCGCCGTGCCGCTGTTTATCGGCTTCGTCGAGTCGGGCATTCCGTTGGGCGTCACCCTGTCCTTCTTGATCGCCGCGCCGATGGTGAATGAAGTTGCCCTCGTGATGCTGTTCGGCATGTTCGGCGCAAGAATCGCCGCCTTGTATTTGATCTCCGGCTTGGTCATCGCGATTGTCGCCGGCGTCATTATCGGGCGGCTGCATCTGGAGGGCGAAGTTGAACCCTTTGTCTATCAGGTAAAGGCGAAGAAAGCCGGACAGATCGATGCCAAGCTCACATGGTCGGATCGCTTTGAAGAAGCGTTCAACAAGACCCGCGAAATCGTCGGCAAAGTCTGGCTGTTCGTCGTCATCGGCATTGCGATAGGCGCTTTTCTACACGGTTTTGTCCCGGAAGATGCCCTCGTCAACGTGATGGGCACGAATGCGTGGTGGTCAATCCCGATTGCCGTTTTGATCGGCGTGCCGCTCTACTCCAACGCGGCAGGTATAATGCCGGTGGTCAGCGTCCTGCTGGACAAAGGCGCGGCGCTCGGCACGGTGCTGGCATTCATGATGTCCGTCATCGCGCTGAGTCTGCCGGAGATGATCATTCTGCGCCGGGTGCTGCGTCCCCGTCTGATCGCGGTCTATATCGGTGTCGTCGCCCTCGGCATCATGCTGACCGGGTATCTGTTCAACTTGGTGGTCTAGCGGCGGCTGCCAACGGCGAGAAAAGTACTCCTTCTGCTTACCTGTGGCTGATGGACGGTTCGCGGTCTGAACGCGCCGAAAACAGCTTGCGGATTCAGAAAGAACTGCGCGCAAGCCCTAAAGACTAGGGGAGCACGTCGTAATAAGAGTCTTTATAGTGGCAGTATCCATTGGTTGTACAGGAGAAAGCCACATGCAGAGACGACTCGCCCTTACGCTGATCGCCGTGACAGCACTCGTGAGTTTCGCGCTGTCCACAGCCGCGCAGGAAGGTGAGATCGAGGTCATAGGCGGAGATGAGGCGACACTGCGAGAATTGATCGTGCGCATCTTCACGCCGATCCAATTGGGCGGCATGCCCGACGATGCGCAGCCCCGCGTCTACGTCGGCGCGCTGCCGGAAGACCTGCCCTTCGACATTCCCCTGCCCGACGGGACGCGTGTGATCGGCAGCAGCGTCGATCTCGGATCGCTCGACAACGGTCAGGTGTATCTCGATGTGCCGCTGCCCACGCAAGAAGCGGTCGATTTTTATCGCGCGGCGTTCCTCGGCGGCGCGGATGGCTGGCGCGAACAACCGGATCAAATGGGCGGCGGCGGCTTCACCCAAGCGCAGACCGCACCGGCGAACTTTTGCTCCGGCGACGGCGATACCCTGCTCAGCCTGATCGCCGTTGAAGGTAATACGGGCATGACCCATGTGAATTTGTACTGGCAGGAAGCCTATTCGAGCGCATGCTCGGATGATCTGGCAGACCGCAGCGGAATGCTGCCGACTCTCCCCCGGCTTGATCTGCCGTCCGGCGCGCGGATCGTCGCCAGTTCGTCCGGCGGCGGTGTTACGAACAGCGGGTACGTCTCGGCGGCGATTCAGACCGATTTGAGTACCGCAGACATCGCAGCGCACCTGAGCGATCAGCTTGAGGAACTGGGATGGACGCTCACGAACGACCATACCGTCGATGGCAGCACCGCCAGCACTTGGACGCTCACCGACGAAGACGGCGACGACTGGACGGGCGTGCTGATCATCGTGGCGGGCGGTGAGGAGGATGTGACCGCCTTCTTCCAAGCGACCCGGCAGTAATCAAGCGGGTCGCTTGACACACCCGGCGAGGGGGTCTGCTCACCTCGCCGGGCGATCACATTGCGGCGTATAATAAACGTATCAAATCGGATAATTGCATTATGTCATGCTAAAACTGCCCGGCAAAACAATTCGCACACGTTTGTTGATCAGTTTTGTGCTGATGGCGCTGCTCTCGGCGGTTGGTGTCACCATTAGCGCGGTCGTCATCGGCTACGCCAACGGCAACCAGCAGATCATCGACCGCCTCGAATCGGTGGTCGCCCGTAAAGCGCTCGAAATACAGGTCTTTCTCGATTCCCTCGACAGCGAGTTGGTACGCGCGCTCAACGAACCCTATGCGCCGGAACGCGCGAATGTCGTGCTTGATCTGGCGAACCGGCACAAGTTCTACGATTTCTATACGTCCGCTTTGCGCCAGCGCTTGATCCGTTTTACTGCCCAATCTGACCTGCTGGAAAGCATCACCCTCTTAAGCCGCGATGGGCGTCCAATCCTCTCCACCGACCCCGTTTATGAAGTTGACCTATGCCTGCCACCGGACCTGTTCCAGCAAGGTCTGGGAGCGCCAGCCGTGCAGATCAGCTATCCGCCCGCCTCTGACGCTGCGATCAGCGCGCCATGCAGCCTGATCTTGACCGGCAGCGCCCCCCGGTTGATCACGGTGCGCCCGGTCAGCGGGAATACCGACCCGGTCGCGGGACTCATCGTCGGCACGACCAGCATCGACCGCTTGGAAACACTGCTCAATGACCGGCAGGGGATCGGCGAAACGGGCAGGCTGTACATCGTCACGCGGACAGGTTACACGGCGTTCGCGCAAATCGAGCGTGAGGGTCATGCCGTCTACGACAACCTCGATGGGAATCCGGTGGTGGGCGTCTGGCGCGAAATCCCGGAACTCGACGCGCTGGTGGTTGCGGAGCAGCATCTCTCGGAGGGATTTGGCGCGGTTTACGCCAACTTGAGCATTAACCTGACCTTGGCGGTGATCGCGGTGCTGATCGCCATCGTGGTCGCCTACGTCATTACGCGCAGCATCACGCAGCCCTTGATCGAACTGCTGACCACCGTAAAACAGATCAGCGGGGGCGATCTGGATCGTCGCGTCCCCGAAACGGGCAGCGACGAAGTCGGAGAACTGGCAGTCGCGTTCAATGCCATGACCGCGCGACTGCGCGATCTGATCAACCATCTGGATGAACAGGTAGAAGCCCGCACGCGCGCGCTGCATCAGGTCGCGCTTCAGCTTGAGACGAGCGCCGAAGTCAGCCGCAAGCTCACCTCGATCCTCGACATTGACAATCTACTGGGGCGCGTCGTCGAACTCATACGCGAAGCCTTCGGCTATTATCAGGTGTTGATCTTCCTGCTCGATGCGGAGACCAACCGCCTGATCATCCGCGCAAGCACCGGCGACATGGCGAAACGACCGCAAACGCTGGACATCTTGCAGCCGGGACTGAACGCAGAAGCAGCGCGCACGGGTCGCGCGGTGCTGGTCAACGATGTGTCCACCAACGACCAATTCCTCGCCGATCCGACGCTGCCGGACACACGCTCGGAGCTGGTGATTCCGCTCAAGGTCAATGACAAGGTGATCGGCACGCTTGACATACACAGCGTGAACCAGAATCAATTCACTCAAGAAGATGTACGCGTTAATCAAAGTCTGGGCGATCAGATCGCCATTGCGATTGAGAACGCGCATCTGTATGAGCGCAGCCGTGAATTGGCGATCATCGAGGAGCGCACGCGCCTCGCCCGTGACCTGCACGACTCGGTCATCCAGTCGCTCTACAGCTTAAGTCTGCTTGCCGAAGGCTGGCGGCGGCGCGTCGAAACCGAC
>JACSRG010000153.1 GCA_014879865.1 Anaerolinea sp. | reverse complement strand
CGTCACGCTGATCAGCGCCGATCCATTTCCCGACGACCAGCGATATAACGTGGCAGCCGTGCGGGCGTACCGCAAAAGCCTCGCGGCGCTGGAAGGTTTCGGCGTGCGATTCGACGCGCCGATCCAGTCGGTAGAGACCCATAATCGGTATGGCAGTACTGTCCATACGCAGATTAACTTTGCAGATGATCGGAGTGCCGAAGTTGATACGTTTGTGTATGGATTGACAACTTATCAGCGCTGGAAATCTACCTACGGACTAACGGCACGCTTTAAGGGGCGGCTGTCGCTCCAACGCTGCGCTTATACGCAGATCACCGAAGGGGGCGTCATCCCCGCGCCGCCCGTCGAAACGCATGTGACTTTTGATCAGCACGGCAAGTTGGGCATGTGGACGATAGAAAACCCCGCGCTGCCTGCCGCCGTGTGTATCCTCGCGCCCTTTGAAGGCGATTCCTACGAGATCGAAACGGTTGGTGCGGTGCGCGTCGATCTGCCGTTGGTCGGGGATGACGTGATTCTATGTTTCTCAACGGGCATGAACGCATTGGAAGCGCAGACCAACGCACTCCGCTTCTACCCGCCAACGCCTACGCATCTCCATGATGCCTTTGAAGAAATCAGACTTAGCTGGTGGGTTCAGCGCGAAGATGACAAGCACCGCGCCTTGTTTGAAGGCAATCTGCCGCTTGAACGTGGGATCGTCTACAGCCAGAACATGGCAATCCCGGTGGGGGAAGGCGCGTGCCTGCTCACCGACCACATGCTGCTGCCGCTGTCATGGAATCGTGACGCTTATTACCTGGCGCGGGCGCTGCTCAGTTGGCATGCCGACATGCGCGACATCGTGCGCCGCCATTTGATCTGGATGTTCGAGATCGCCAAGCGCGAAAATGGTACATGGGGGCGCAGCTATCTGGCGAACGGGATGATCAAGGATGCGTCGTTTCAGTTGGATCAGCAGGTATTCCCGCTGCTCGAATTGGCGGAATACGTACTGGAGACCGGTGATCGCGCCACGTTTCAGCGGCTCGAAGGGCACGTCTATGCAATTCTCGACATGCTCGTCGCTCGTAAAGCCGAGTTTGCGCCGCTGTTCCCCACTGACGAAACTCCCGGCGATGACCCGATTGCTCAACCGTATCACCTGTCAAGTCATATCCTGTTCTGGAAAACGCTCGAGAAGCTGGGGCGACTCGGTGTGGATACGGGGACGCTCAAAGATGACATCCGCGCGGCGGTGGACCGCTATTTCATCACCGAAGGGGAAGGCAAGCGGATTTACGCTTATGCGACCGACGGCAAAGGCGGTCATCACCTGTACCACGACGCCAATGACTTCCCGACCGTTCTCGCGCCGATCTGGGGCTGGTGCGCGGCAGACGATCCGGTATGGCGCGCAACGATGGACTTTGCGTTTTCGCCCGCTAACGAACAGGCATGGTTCGATGGGCATTTAGGCTCAGTGCATACGCGGGCGGCGTGGTCACTCGGAGACGTTCAAGACCTGATCGTGGCACGTATTCTAGGCGACAAAGAGCGAGAAGCACGCGCTCAAGCTGCGGTGCGAAAAGCCGCACAGCGTGATGGCGCGCTGCCCGAAGCCTACGATCCGCACACGTATGAAGTCGTCGCGCGGCACTGGTTCGCGTGGCCCAATGCTGCATATGCCTGTGTCTTGCTAGGAGCATTCAAGCCATGAACGTTGGATTTGTCTCCACACGCTTGGCGGGCGTGGATGGCGTCAGCCTCGAAGTCGCCAAACTGGTCACGATTTTGCGCGAGATGGGACACGAGTCGTTTTACTGCGCGGGCGAACTCGACCCGGTAACACCGCCCGCGCGCCTCGTGCCGGAGATGCACTTCACGCACCCGGAGGCGAAGCGCCTGCACGACGAGGCGTTCAGCACGGCGAACCCGCCCGCACGCCTGTTCCGTGACCTTTACGCCAGCGCCGACTATCTGCGCGGCGAACTGGAAGCCTTTGTCGAGCAGTACAACATCGACCTGCTCATCTCGCAGAACGCCAACGCCATCCCGATGAATATCGCGCTCGGCGTGGCGATCACGGAGCTGGCGAAACGCACACGCATCAAGGTGATCTGCCATTCGCATGATTTCTACTGGGAGCGGACGCGCTTCATCAACAACGGGATTCAAAGCCTGCTCGACGAAGCCTTCCCGCCCAAGCTGGAAACCGTGCGCCACATGGTGATCAGCACGCTGATGCAGCAGCGACTCTATGCGTGGCGTGGGATTCCGGCGCTGTATATGCCGAACATCTTCGACTACGAGAACCCGCCCCCGCCGCCCGACGAGTACGCGCTGACCTTCCGCGCCGAACTCGGCTTGAACGACGCCGACTTGATCGTCTTGCAGCCGACGCGCGTCATCCGGCGCAAGGTGATCGAGAAGGCGATTGAGTTGATGCGCAAGCTGAACGATCCGCGCCTGATCTTTCTTGTTACGGGCTACGAGGGCGACGAACCCGGCGGCTACGGGACGTGGCTCAAAGAGGAAGCCGAGCGAGCGGGGATTCGCTACCGGTTCATCGCCGACTACATCGGCGCGGAGCGGGGGGAGCGGAACGGTCACCGCGTGTATACGCTGTGGGACATCTACCCGCACGCGCATATCGCCACCTATCCAAGCGATTACGAAGGCTTCGGCAATGCTATGCTCGAAATGATCTACTTCCGCAAGCCGTTCATCACGCATACGTATCCGGTCTACGTGGCGGACATCAAGAGTCGCGGAATCAAAGCGGTGGAGTATCATTATGACCTCACCCCCGATGTGATCGCCCAGACCCGCCGCCTGATCGACGATGCGGCGCTGCGTGACGCATGGGTGGAAAACAATTACCGTGTGGCGACCGAGAATTATTCGTACCGGGTCGCCCGCCGAGTGCTTGAAGAGGCTTTGAGGCGTTTTGATGACCCCTTCTGATCGGATTCGCGTACTGCTAACGGAACTCTACCCGGATCACGCCGATGTGCTGTTTCGCACCATCGGCGAGCGACTGCGCAAAGTGTACGTGCCGCCCGCGCAGGGTGATTACTTCTCGGAAAAGACCATCACGCTCATCACCTACGGCGACTCGCTCCGACGCGCGGACGAAGCGCCGCTCCGCATCCTGCACGGATTTCTCAACAGCCACATCAATGGTGAAATCGACACGGTTCACCTGTTACCGTTCTACCCGTACTCGTCGGATGACGGCTTCTCGGTCATCGACTACTATGCGGTGAATCCTGAACTGGGCAGGTGGGACGATGTGCAGGCACTCAGCGACGACTATCGCCTGATGTTCGACGCCGTGATCAACCACATGTCCGCCAAGAGCGAATGGTTCGCGCGCTTTCTGGCAGATGATCCCGATTTCGCGCACCTGTTCATGACCGAACATCCCGAAAACGACCTGAGCGCCGTCGTCCGCCCGCGCACATCACCGCTGCTCACGGCGTTCACCAAGCCCGATGGCAGAACGGTGCATGTCTGGACGACGTTCAGCGATGATCAGGTCGATCTTGACTACCGCGCGCCGTCCACGTTCTTGCGCATCCTCGACGTGCTGCTGTTCTACGTGGAGCAGGGCGCGCAGGTCATCCGCTTGGACGCGATTGCGTTCATGTGGAAGATCGCCGGGACGACCAGCCTGCATCTGCCGCAAACGCACGCCGTGATCAAGCTGTTCCGCGCTGTGCTTGACGTGATCGCGCCGCACGTCATCTTGATCACCGAAACCAACGTCCCGCACGCCGAAAACATCTCGTATTTGGGCGCGGATGAGGCGCAGTTGGTCTACAACTTTACGCTGCCGCCGCTGCTGCTGCACACGTTGATCACCGGGAAGGCGGTCAAGCTGGCGGCGTGGATCAACAGCCTGCCCGCGCCGACGCCGCGCACGACGTTTTTCAACTTCACCGCCTCGCACGACGGAATCGGTGTGCGTCCGGTCGAAGGCATCCTGTCAGCGAACGATCTCGCCGACATGATCGCGCATGTCGAGGCGAACGGCGGGCGCGTCAGCTACCGGTCACTGCCGGACGGGAGCAAAAAGCCGTATGAACTGAACATCACCTATGTGGATGCGGCGGGCAAACCGGGGATTTCGCCTGACGAGCATGTGAAGCGCTTCTTGCTCACACAGGCGGTGATGCTGGCGCTGGCGGGTGTCCCGGCGATCTACATTCACAGCCTGCTTGGTACGCGCAACGATGCTGAAGGGGTAGATCGGCTCGGCTACAACCGCGCGATCAACCGCGCCAAACTGGATGCGGATGCCCTGCAAGCCGAACTTGGCACGGACGGGACATTCCGCAATCGGGTGTTCAGCGGTTATAAACGCCTGCTGGCAGAGCGGCGCGCAGGGTCAGCCTTTCACCCGCTCGGCGATCAGCGCGCGTTCACGCTGAACGGCGGCGTCGTGCTCGGCGTGGATCGCCGCTCGCCGGATGGCGCAGAGCGCGTGATCTGCCTGTTCAACTTTGGCGACCGTGCCGAAACCGTCATGCACGCGGCGGTTGGCACGGTCGAACTGCGCCCGTATGAGTGGCGCTGGATCGCTACGGCAAGCGATCCGGTGCGCTGAGGATCGGCTCGTTTGACAGGAAGATCAGCGCGCCGTCGTGCGGAGCGAGGGTGACGGCGATCCGGTCAACCGGTTCGGGATAGGCGCGATCCGCCGTCCAGTCGTAGGCGTACAGGGGTAAGCGAATTCCAAGCACATGCAGCGGATAGACGCGCTCGACGGTCGTCTCGCCGCCGTTGAGGATGAAGATGGCTGTGCCGATTCTCCCGTCGCGCCGCTGCACGATGACTGGATCGACGGCGCGACCTTCCGCGCGTCCGCGCGCATCCGTGCCGTAGAGCAGCGTCGATTTGCCCAGCAGCGGATATGCGCAGTGACCGCCATTTGCCCCTTTGACCAGCAGTTTCCACAGGCGCAGGCGTTCCGGCGACAATTCGGCGAGGTTATCACTAGTCATGATAACTTTGCCCGCCATACCCGCGTAGATCGCCAGCGAGCGCACTTCGACATCGCTCAGATGATGAAAGCGGTCACGCAGCAGGATGCAGTCAGGATCAGCCAGCCACAGAAGCGACCTTCCGAAATTGCGCATCATGCTGTCGCGCAGCATCGACTGTGCCGAATAATCGCCGCGCCATTCCACGCCGACATCGCGCCCGATGCGGACGGCATCGACCAGCCCGACGGACGCCCACAGCGGACAGCCGCAGCCCAACCAGAGCGCATCCTCGCCAATCACTTCACGGATCATCTCGGCGGTGCGCCGCCAGATTTCAATGCGCGTCATGCCGGGCGTGTGCCACACCGCCCGATCAGCGCCGTATTCGCTGCCGAAGTGCATGAAATCGGTCTTGAAGTAGCCACAGCCCCATTCATCACGCCACACGCGGAAGACCTCGCGCAAATAGGCGAAGGCGTCGGGGTGCGTCGTATCGAGGATGTAGTATTCCTCGCTGCGTTTGTGCCAGCGGAATTCGCCGTAAAAGCTCATCGGCGTGATGGGTTTGCCCGTCTCGCGGTCTGTGACGATCCAATCGGGATGATCGCGGAAGAGTTTGCTCCGGTTGCCGACCATGAACGGCGCGATCCACAGCCCCGGCGTGAACCCCGCCGCGCGGATGTCATCGAGCAGCGGTTTCATGCCGCGTGGAAACTGCGGTTTCACGTCCAACCAGTCGCCCATCTCCGGCGTGAACCCGTCGTCGATCTGGAAGACACGCATGTGCAGTTGTTCGCGTTCGTTGACTTCCGCCGCTGCGCGCAAATGCTCAAGGATGTTCTCCTCGGTGATGGCGGCATACAGGTTGTACCACGAACACCAACCGGTAATGTAGTCGTAATCCCCGCGCGATCCCATGTTTATGACGCCGAATTCCACCCAATTGCCCAGTGCTTCTTCGTGATCGTCTCTGCCATGTTCGCCGAAATCCAGCGACTCGGACTCGCACACACCATCATGCTGTTTCCGATCCCACAGCGTTTCGGCGATCAACGTGTACGGCGTGCTGCGGTTGTCGAGCGTGAAGGTGTGTTGAAAGCGGTCATGGCGACTCACGCCCATGATCACGCTCCCCGTGCCGTAACGGGGGAGGAGCTGTGTCACGGCGTAGCCCTGAATCAACCCCGGCGGCGCGGTTTCCGGTTCGATGTAACTCGCGCCATCCCAACTGAAATACCCCATCCGCAGAAAGGCGCGCACGTTCGTCAACCCGGTGAAGGCGATCCCGAACGAATCGAGGACGAAATCGTCGGGCAAGCCGCTGATGCCGTAACGAAGCGTCCCTTCATCAGCGTGCGTGTCGATGTAGAACGTCCCGCCGCGCAGCGCCGCCGCCGACCATTCGACGCGCGTTTCACTCGTCTGTTTCCAGTCCGGCGCTTCGAGCCGTTCGCCATTGACGACGGGGATCAGATCGCCGAAACCGATCAGTTTCAACGTGACGCGGGGTTTGCCTCCCTCAATGATGATGCTCATCGTGTTTCCTCTGGCGTCATGCGCCCCCGAATTCGAGTACGCCGAGCAGGACTTCATTCGGACGCTCGTCGATCAGGCGATAGAGCGACTCGGCTTGCTCGAACGGCGCGCGATGCGTCACCAGTGAGCGCAAGTCCAACACGCCCTCGGCTTGCAGGCGGATCGCCGTCTGCCATAGGCGCAGTTTCGTCCAGCGGTAGCTGTGTTCGGGCGAAACGCCGGAAATTTGCGAACAAACCAGATTGATCCGGTTGTGGTGAAACTCAGCGCCGAGCGTCAAGCCTTTCGCTTCCCCCTGAAAGAAGCCCATCGCCACGACGCGCGCCGAATACGCCGCCGCGCGGATCGCCTCGTTGAGCGCCAGCGTCGAGCCGGAGACTTCGATGCAGACATCCGCGCCCATGTTGTTGGTCAAGGCTTTGATGCGCTCCGCCGTGCTGCCTTCGCCCGCGTTCAAGGTGATGTCCGCGCCGGAACGCTGCGCCATTTCCAAACGGGAGTCCAGCAGATCGACGGCGATCACTTTCGCGCCGGATCGCTTCGCCATCTGCGTCACGATTTGACCGAGCGCGCCCATGCCGAAGATCGCGACCGTATCGCCCAAGCTGATCGCCGCGTCGTGGACGCCATTGAGCGCAATCGCGCCGAGATGCGAGAAAATGCCGCACAGCGGATCGAGACCGGGGGGCATTAAGCGGGGGCGCACATAGTCCACCGGGGCGACGTGGTGCGTGCGGTGTCCCCACGTGCCGAACAGATGCGCACCGACCGGGATGTCCGTCACGCCTGAACCGACCTCGATCACTTCGCCGACTTCCTCATAGCCGAGGTTCAACACGGGGTAGCCGAACGTCGGCGCGGCGTCGTCCACGAACAGGCGTCGATCCGCGTCCCAACGCCGCGTCAGATACGGGTTCGTCCCGCGCCAGTAGGTGAGTTCTGTCCCGGCGCTGATCCCGGAAAACAACGTGCGCAGCCTGACCTCATTCGGTTGAAGCGGCGCATCCTCGATTACCTGATACCCGCCGCTGAAGGGGGCATTGAACACAAAAAGCGTACTCATTTCAAAGGTGTCCTATACTTATACACCGCGAATCATACATTCAACAGGAAGCCATCACCATGACCACACCCGACCATGCCCGCCGCCAGCAGCTTTATGCGCTGCTCGGCGATCTGCCGGAGCGCG
>JACSRG010000581.1 GCA_014879865.1 Anaerolinea sp. | reverse complement strand
CCGAGCGCGTGCCGCAGCAGCGCTAACCCTAAACCCTGCTTGCGGTACGCGCGGCGCACGCCGACCGTCGCCACATAAGCGATGTCGTCCGCGCCGTTGTAGGTCGGCGTGCAGAGCGTGAGCGCGATCACGAGATCATCTTTCTCCGCGATGAACCAGTAATCCTCGTGGAAGTTGTTCTTCCAGTACAGCAGCCAGTCGGCGTAATCTTCCTCGTAGGTGCGCGGGATATAGCCCCACATGTCATGCCATGCTTCACGGCGCGCGGCATAGACGCGATGCCAATCCTCGTCCTGTGTTACGGTGCGGACAGTGACGCCTTCGGGGAATGGCGCGGGCGCGACTGCGCCGTCGAAATCGATCCACATCTGGTAAGATGAGCGCACACGCTTCAAACCGATCTGTTCGAGCTTCGCGCGATACCAATCGTCCTGCGCGTAGCACCACGCCGTTAGGGTGACGCGCTCATTTTCCGGCACGCGCTTAAGCGCATCGTGGGCGCGATCATCTGCCCACGCGCACAGATAGTCGATGACTGCCGTATCGGTCGCCCATGTATCAGGCGGCGTGTACAGGTCGATGTCCACATCTTGGGGCACGCGAAACGTCACCCACCCGAAACCGACCAAGCGCCCATTCGCGTCGTAGACCACCCGTGTATCCAACTGGGGATTCATGAATGGCTCGTCGAATGCCTCGTGGATTTCTTCGAGCGTCTCTTCGATCTCGCCGGTGTAATGCAGAGAGACCGCGTGGTAAATTTCCAGCATGGCTTGGGCATCGTCTTTGGTCGCAGGACGTACCGTGCAGCCCTCCGGCAGTCGAGTCTCTGTCGTCATATTCATCTCTCAGGCAGTTTAAAAAGGCTCATAATGGCTGAATACGTTGATCGACGCCCGCGCGCAGATCCTTCTGCATCCGGTCATAGCGCTGCTTGACGTGCATCCCGGCGCGTTCATACAACGCAACCGCTCCGGTCAAGCTCGAAGCATCCACATGCAGTGCGGCGGCACGTTTGCCATACACTTGCAGCGCGCCGAGCGCGTGCCGCAGCAGCGCCAACCCTAAACCCTGTTTGCGATGCGCGCGGCGCACACCGACCGTCGCTATATAGCCGACATCGTCCGCGCCGTTGAAGCTCGGTTCGCACAGGCACACCCCGATCACCGTGCCGTCTTTCTCGGCGATAAACCAGTAATCGTCGTGGAAGTTGTGCTTCCAGTATTCCAGCCAATCGGCGTAATCTTCCTCATAGGTGCGCGGGATGTAGCCCCACATGTCGTGCCATGCTTCGCGCCGCGCATCATACACGCGCCGCCAATCCTCGTCCCGCGTCACCACACGGACGGTCACGTCTTCGGGAAACGGCGCGGGCGCGACTAAACCGTCGAAGTCGATCCCCATCTGGTACAGGGAGCGGATCGGCTGCAAACCGATGCTTTCAAAATGCCCACGATGCCACTGATCTTGAGCAAAACGCCATGCCGTCAGGGTGACGCGCTCGTGTTCCGGCACGCAGTTCAACGCATCCAGCGCCCGTGTCTGCGCCCAGTCGAGCAGGTAAGGCATGATGACGCTGTCGGTCGTCCACACATCCTGATGCACATGCACGTCCAGTCCGACATCCTGCGGCAGGCGAAAGTTGACCCACCCCAACGCCAGCAAGCGCCCATTCGCATCGTGGATCAGGCGGGTATCCCGTTCAAGCGTCGTGTAGCGGGCACCCATTTCGTGTAGGACGTTTTCGAGCGACTCCTCGATCCTGCCGACCAGATGCAGCGATACCGCGTGATAGAGTGCCAGCATGTCGGGCGCATCGTCTAGGGTCGCGGGACGCACCGCGCAGCCATTCGCCAGTAGATCAATCGCCATGCGCGTTCCTCGGTCGGGCTACAAAGGGTCAAAACGGGTTAATTTTACGAAGAACTCGTCTGTGTGTCAACCATCAGCGCGTCGTGTGGCAGGAACGCATGGACACCGAGGGCGGGATTGGCGATCTGTGTGATGTGCAGATCGACCAGCGCCGTCGCCAAGCCAAGTGCCTGACCTCGCCCCGGCAGCCCGTAGAGTTCGCGCATGAGCGTCAGCATGGCGTCGAGCGCGGTAAACGTCGCCTGCTCCAGCGTCGCGCCAAAGCCGAGCGTCAGCCATCCGTCCGGCGTCCACGCGCGCGGCGTGCTGATCTTCAGGTCGGGCAGCACTTCCAGCCGCAAGCGGACGCGCTCCATCGGGCATTCAATCGCCGTCACGCTGACCTCGCCCTGTCCCTGCGCCGCGTGACCGTCGCCGAACGAGAACAAGCCGCCTTCGACCGGGATCGGCAGGTACAAGCGCGTCCCGGCGACGAGATCGCGGCAGTCGATGTTGCCGCCCCAGATGCGCGGTGGCGCGGTGGGGTGCAAACCCTCTTCAGGCGGCGGCATCCCCATGACGCCCAAAAACGGCTTGAGCCGCAGACGATGTCCATGCTGATTCGTCCCGATCATCGTCTGAGCATCCAGCGTCCACACGAGGACATCAGATTCGCCCTCCGTCAGTTTCAACCCCGTATGCACCGGATGATCCCATCCACCCGCGAAGGTATAGCCAAAGCTGCCGGGGACGATCTCCTCAATATGCACGACCAGTGTCATGCCGGGCTGCGCGCCTTCGATCCACACGGGTCCGATCAGCGCGTGACCGTGCTCATCAGAATCGGCAATTTTAGGATGACGAGCCCGCTGGCGATCCGGGCGGATTTGCTCTAACCCCCAACCGGCATCCAGCGTCGAGGCGAGGATCGTGTCGCCGGATTGAATGCGCAGCACGGGTTCATAGCCGCGCGAAAAGAAACCGTGCAGGGTGCGATCATCCGGGTGAAGCTGATGCTCTGCCATAAGCGTATCCTCTCAACATTTTGGGTCAATTGTAGCGCCAATCGGTCACTAGCGGGTCAGTCCGATGTTCGTTACTATGAAGTGGGCTGGTTTTGCCTGTACAACGAGGATTGATCTGAGCCGTGACGAACATCCCTTCCTTGATCGATGCGTATACTGACCACGTCAATCGCCTGCTTGCCGAAACGCCGCGCACCGACGAGCGCGAGGCAGGAGAACGCAGCGTGGTTGAGCGGTTGCTGCCAACCTGCGCAGGGGATGCGGAACAGATCGCTCTGCTTGACCAGCTTCACAACACCTTCCTCGCCGCGCTGACGCCGCGCGAGTTTTTCAATCTGCGCGTGCGGGCATACGATACGTGGTTTCATCGCACGTATGCGCTGATGGCGCGGACGTTCGGACCCGATGTGCTGGACGAAGCCGACGCCTACAGCACCGCCTTCCCCGAACCGGTCGATCCGCACAAGCCGCCGAACTTCGCGATGGTCAGCCGCTTCTTTCGGGTGAGCGGCAGTCAGCAGTATGATGACGACGGGCGCTTGACGCGTTTCAGCTTCGACCCACAGGCGACCACCGAAGAAATCACGGCGATGGCTTCCGGCACATATATGACGCTCGATCCGCTGCGTCCCGGGCTGTCGCTTGGCGCAATCGGCTACGCGGCGACGCGTCCCGGTCTGCGCGGGCAGGGACACGGAAACATCATCGTCGAGATGTTCGAGCAGGAAATGCGCGCCGTCGCACGGGCACGCGGCGAAACGCTCACGCTGATCCTGCTGGAATCCGAGCCGACCTCGACCGCGTTCTGGTCACGCTGCGGCTACCGCTGGCCCCTCGGCGGCAGCTATGTCCAACCGCCGATCTCGTTTGATCTGCAAACCGGCGAACCGAACTTCCCGCCGCGATTGGAAATCTTGATGCTCAAACTGCTGGACAGCCCGCATCCGGAGTACATCGAGCGTAATGTGCTGCTGGATGCGATGAAGACGATGCTGCGCCGCTGGTTCCTGCCGACGGACGCTGCACCGGTGGCGCGCGCGCGGATCGAGGGGCTGCTGTTCGGGACATACTACCGCGAGTTCGAGGAATCGATTGCGCCGCAGGGCGAACGGGTTCCACTGGTGATCCCGCCCTCGTTCGAGTAACTCGCACCAGCCAAGCCGAATTACGCCGCTAATAGGTAACGTTCGTAACCTCCGAATGACGAACACCCCGCGTACAATCTGAAATAAGAATAGGCGTCGTATTTGGCTGTCTCGAGGATGCTCATGGTTCGTCACAAATGGCTGCTGTACCTTGTACTATTACTCGTCTGTTCACTGTGGATTCTCCCCGTACAGGGGCAAGAACTACGTCACCCACGCGGGCAAGACTTCCGCCCTATCCAAACTTCCGAAGCGCAGGTCGTCAACGGTCAGACGTACGTCGTCAACACCACCGGCTACGTCGGTGGCGACTGCACGACAACCTGTTCGCTCCCGCGTGCCATCGAGGTCGCCAACAGTGACGGCGACACAGATTTGATCATCTTCAATCTTCCCGGCAGCGGGATTCACATTCATTCGGTCAGCAGCGGGCTGCGTATCCGCGAACCAGTCGTCATCGACGCGACAACCCAACCGGGTTACGATGGCACACCGCTGTTCGAACTGCGCGCTTCGATGAGCGGGATTCCAGATGGCATCTACGTCGAAGATACTTCCTCATACTCGTTCGATCCGACGCTCACCGTCACGATCAAGGGGCTGGCGATCACCGGGTTCGACGCGGGGACGGGTATCCTGCTTGGCAACGGTCAGGGGCATTTGATCGAAGGTAACTATATCGGCGTCACGGCTGATCTCTACGGCTTTGGCAATGCGACGGGCATTGCCATGCGCGCGAGCAACAGCATCATTCGCAACAATTTGGTGGCGACAAATAGATACGCGGGGCTCTACATGAGTACGAACGCCGGGAGAGCCAGTGATAACAACACCATCGTCGGGAATTCATTTATCCAAAATGATACTGGCATTGAAATCCGTGACGGAGCCCAAAACAATACCATTGGTGGGGATACGTGGCAAGAAGGCAACTTGATCTCCGGCAATGACAACGCGGGCGTCCGGTTCATCGATGCTGGTGTCGACGGCAATGCCCTGTATAACAATTACATCGGCACCGACGCTTGGGGCGAAGAAGCTTGGGCAAATGGCAGCTTCGGCGTAACGATCCAAAACGGCAGTGGCAATATCGTCGGCGGCGTTCTGAATGGCGTCCCATCCGGGAACTTGATCTCTGGCAACCAATCAACAGCCGTTAGTATTGTCGGCTCTGAGGTATATCCGGCAGCCGACAATGTTGTTCAGGGTAATTTGATCGGCACGGACTGGTCGGGGATGGTGGCAATCCCCAATGAGAGAGGGGTCTCGGTGAACGCCGCCCATACACTGGTTGGCGGTTCCAATCCGGGTGAACCGAATCTGATTTCGGGGAACACGTTCGGGGGTATCACCATCAGTGGCGCGAACGCCGCTGGCAGCCGAATCGTCGGCAACCTGATCGGCACGAACATTGACGGCACGGGCGCACTCAGCAATCACTCGTCAGGCATTGCCGTTGGCAGCGCACAGAACGTGACCATCGAGGGAAATCTCATCGCCTTTAACAACGACCAAGCGCTAGGCAGTTATGGCGGCGGGATCTCATTCTACACCAACGGCACAGGCGTCTCGATCTTGGGTAACTCCATTCACTCGAACGGAGGGATCGGGATCGGGCTGAACAACAACGGAAACCCGCTGCCGAACGATCCCGGCGACATAGACACGGGTGCGAACAATCGCCAGAACTACCCGGTCTTGAGCGCGCTGACCTCCAGCACATCCGCCGTGATCAACGGCACGCTGAACAGCCTCGCCAATACAACTTTCCGCGTTGAGCTGTTCAGCAACCCGCAGTGCGATCCGAGCGGCTACGGCGAAGGCGCGTACTACCTCGGCGCGCTGAACGTCACCACGAATGGCGCGGGGAATGCGAGTTTTAGCTATCCGGTCAACCAGTCGCTCACCGGTTCGATGGTCACGGGGACGGCGACCGCGCCCGATGGCAGCACGTCCGAGTTTTCGCTGTGCGCGACTGCCGCCGTTTCGACCAGCCCGACGATCTCCGACCTGCCCGATCAGACGGTGATGGCAGGCACGCCGCTCGCGCCGATCAACTTCACAGTGAACGACTCGCAGACGCCCGCAGCGAATCTGGTCGTCACTGCCGCGTCCAGCAATCAAACGCTGCTGCCGGATGCGAATCTGATCGTCGGCGGGAGCGGCGGGACACGCACGCTCACCGTCACGCCGGTCAGCGGTCAGGTTGGCAGCGCCGTCGTGACCGTCACCGTCGCCGATGGCGATGGCTTGACGGCAAGCGACACCTTCACGGTGACGATTCAGCCGCTCCCGGTCGGCGTTCCGACTGCCCCGACGGGAACGGTGACCGGGGCGCAGCCCATGTTTACATGGTCGCATTTCGGGGGTCCAGCGCGCTACTACGTGTGGATCGCAGGCGCGGAAGGCTATTCCCACAGCGAATGGTTTGAGAGCGCCGATGTTTGCAGCGCGACCGAATGCGCCACGACGATTGATACGTTCGCGACGGGATATTACACATGGTGGTTGCAGACATGGACGGACGCGAGCGGAACGAGTGAATGGAGCGCTCCGATGCCGTTCACCGTATCGCTGCCGCCCGTCGCGCCCGTGCCGGTCTCTCCAGCGGATACGGTCGCACCGGGCACGACGATCACCTTTACGTGGAACAGCGTACCGAGCGGATCATGGTATTACCTGTGGGTCTCCAACGGGAACGGTCATGTGCTCGATCAATGGTACGCAGCGGCAGATTTTTGCGCGAACGGTCAATGCTCGGTCACGCCCGCGGGCGTCAACTACCCGTCGAGCAGCTATACATGGTGGGTACAGGCATGGAGCGAGATCAACAGCTACTCGCCGTGGAGCGAAGGCATGAACTTCGTCATCGCCACGCCGCCGACGCCAGCGCCGCTTGCGCCTATCGGTCAAATCGAAGACAGCACGCCCGCCTTCCAGTGGACGGACGAACCCGGTCTGACGTGGTATCACCTGTGGCTCGTATTCCCGGATGGCAGCGGACAGGAATACTGGTACGAAGATTGGGCGGTATGCAGCGGCGGTGTCTGCTCTGCCGAGCCGATTCAAATGGTCGAGGGGATTTATCGCTGGTGGGTACAGGGATGGAGTGCGGGATCGTTTACGGCATGGAGCGCGGAGACGTGGTTTACACTGCCGTTGAGCGCGCCGAACGCCACTGCGCCTATCGGTACAATAGCGACGGGAAGCCCGACCTTCACATGGACGCCGGTAGCCGGTTCATACTGGTACTACATCTGGGTGAGCAGTCCGACGACGGGTTACGTCATGGATCAGTGGTACAACGCTTACGCGGTGTGTTCCGCCAGCGTGTGCACGGTGACTCCGCCGCTTAATCTGCCCGATGGGGAGTATACATGGTGGATCGCGGGCTGGTCGCCTGTCACAAATGCGCAGGGCGCATGGAGCACCGGCTGCGCTTTCACGGTCGATGCCTCGCCGCTGATGGATGCCGAACCACCGCTGCCTGAAGCGCCAAGCCACGATCTGCCGGACGTGAATCCTCCCGCAGGCGGCTAACATGCTCATCGGGGCGGAAGTGCTGTGTTCACACTTCCGCCCCAAAAACAAAAGCCAGCAATAATGCTGGCTTTGATGTGATGGGCCGTATAGGACTCGAACCTATGACCTCACGGATGTGAACCGTGCGCTCTAACCAACTGAGC
>JACSRG010000155.1 GCA_014879865.1 Anaerolinea sp. | reverse complement strand
ACCTGGCTCTCGGCGGAAACGGCTCCGGCGACCAGATGTCGTGCGGCGGCGCGCCGGTCAGCAGTTCGTAGAGAATCACGCCCATGCTGTAAATGTCGGTTTGCGGGCTGGCGTCGTCGGCGTCGAGCTGTTCCGGCGCGGCATACGCCGCCGTCCCGAAGCGCGCATCGACGACGGGGACGTGTGCTCCAAGATTGTGCGAGATGTCCCGCGCGATGTTGAAATCCGCCAGATACGCATTGCCGTACTCGTCCAGCAGGATGTTCTCCGGCTTGATGTCGCGGTGGATGATCTTACGGCTGTGCGCAGCGCTCAACGCCGAGCCGATCTGCGCAACCAAGCGCGTCGCCCGCCCCGCCGCGAATGTGCCTTTGTCGAGCAGCGCCCCGCGCAGATTGCCGCCGCGCAGGTAGCGCATGACCAGATACGCGCCGCCCTGTTCGCGCCAGTAATCGTACAGCGGGACGATGTGCAGATGTTCCAGCCGCGCGATCATCTGCGCTTCGACCTCGAAGCGGCGAATGAACTCCGGTTGATCGGCATATTCCGCTAGGATGACCTTGATCGCTACCTCGCGGTCGAGTTCCGGCTGGTGCGCGCGATAGACCGCGCCGAACCCGCCGATCCCGATCTGCTCCGCCAGTTGGTAGCCGGGGGTGTTCAGTCGTTTGACCATTGTGCCGCCGTTCTAAGTGCGCCGCAGTGTGAGCGGGCTGAACGTCAGTGAATGAAACGCCGCCAACAGGCGGTCGATGTAGACGACTTGACCGAGTTCCGGCACAACCGGCGAGACCGTGTTCAGGAACTTGAAGACCAAGCGCAGTAAATCCGGCTGAATTTGTCGCCGGAGATCCTCCTGCCGCATGAAGATGTCCTCCTGCGTTGTGCTGGTGACCCACGTCAGCATGTCGTCCAATTCGCGCATGAGCCGGATCGCCGCGCTGTGTTCTTCACGCCATGCCGGAATCTGCGCCGCGCTGAACAGAATCGCATCGTTCGCACCGCTGATCAACGCGACGATATGCCCGGATTCGCCGTGAAGCTGCTCGATGATCACCCGGCTGTCCCGTTCTTGCAGGATGTCCGCGACGGTCTGCGCAACCGTCAGCGCCGATAGGTAGGGAACTACGCGCTGGCTTAGGAGGTCGGGTGTCAGTGGCGATGACACAGCGGGGTCATGCAGTACCACGCGGATCAACTCAACCTTCTTTCAATTCAGATTACAATGTCACTCCATTATAGCACAAACCCAACACATACAGCTGCAAGCATTTTTATGTTAAAATCACACACAACTAATTTCAGTCTTTAGGGCTTGGTATGTCAAACCTGATCCTCGACACTCTCACCAGCGCCGCCCAAACCAGCGGCGACTCGAACATCGCAGATGCATATCGTCAGCTTGCCCACGTCGTCGGCATCACCCTCACCGGGCAGCCCCTCGCGGCGGACAAGCCTCTCACGCCCACACAGATCGTTTTCCTTCGCAACGCCCTCAATCACCTGTCGCCCGCCCAGCTTACGCCGCTCTTGGCGGCGGCTGATCTGGTGCAGCAGGCAGTCAGCGGCGTGATCATCACCGGCAATACGGTCGTCAATCAACACATCGACACGGTCAGCGGCGGCACGGTCAATATGATCGGCATTCAGAACACCAAAGGCGATACGCTGCCCAAGCCGCCCAACGGATTCGCCGCCGCCGCGCAAGCCGCCGCCAAGATGATCCAGTTCGAAGGTAAAGCCGCGCCGCCCACCGAACAGGTCGAATGGGCGCATGACGTGTTCATCAGCTACAGCCGGAAAGATGGAGCGTGGGCGCGCCGCGTGTACGCCGATCTGCGTTCCAACGGGCTGCTGGTGTGGATGGACGATCAACTGACACCGGGGACACCCTCGTGGCAGACGGCACTCGAAAAGGCGATTCGCGCTGCGGGCTGCGTCGTCGTGCTGCTATCGCCTGCCGCGAAGGCTTCCGAATGGCTGGAGCGCGAGATCAATTTCGCGCAGACCCATCATCGACCGATTGTGCCACTGCTGGTGGTGGGCGATGAGAAATCGTCGGTCCCGCTGGCATTGAGCAACATCCAGTGGACGCCGATCCGCGATGGGCGGGAATATCGTGCTAATTTCCCGCGCGTTGTGACGGCGGTACGTGAATTTAACACTTGAAACGAATTGGATTACTCGCCGCTGATCTCACGTATTTCAGCGGTTGGGCGCACTACAGTCTTAACATAATTCAAGCGCTGCGGGCGTCAGGCGTTCATCTGACAGTGCTGACAGCGCGTAACAGTCCCGCTGTTCCGGGGCTGACAAGCCTGCCGATTCTCCCCACCGTCGATCCGCTGGATCGCAGGATGATGATCCGGATGCTGCGGGTGTATCCCCGCGCGCGGGCGGCAATGGCGAACTGCGACGTGATCCACGCGCTGATCGAACCCTATGCGCCGCTCGCCGCACTGCTTGCCGGGGAACGCCCGCTCATCATCACCGGACATGGCAGCTATCTCAGCATCATCCAGCGCCGCCCCCGCGTGATCCGGGATGTGTATCGCCGGGCGCTGCTGCGCAGCACCATCGCCTGTGTCAGCCACTATACCGCCGGCGTCCTCCAAGCATTGATCCCCGGTCTGCGCACGGTCGTCATCCCCAACGGCGTTGACTTTGCCCGTTACGGCGCGATTCAGCATGTCGGCGGGCGCGTCCCGACCGTGCTGAGCATCGGCGCGGTCAAAGGGCGCAAGGGAATGCTCGAACTGGTGCAGGCGATAGCGCGCGTGCGTGAGCATCTCCCGACGGTGCAGTGCCGGATCATCGGGTCACTCGATGCCGAACCGGAGACCGTCGCCCGCGTCCGCGCCGCCATCCACGATCTTGATCTAGCGGAACATGTGCACCTGCTCGGCAAAGTTCCCGACACCGATCTGCTGGATCACTACGCGGCAGCGGATGTCTTCGTGCTGGCGTCGGTTAACGTGTGGGGGAAATTCGAGGGGTACGGTCTCGCACTGGCACAAGCGAGTGCCGCCGGGCTGCCGATCATCGGGTCGCGGGATTGCGGCGCAGAGGAGGTGGTGCAGCATGAAGAAACAGGGCTGCTCATCCCGCAGGGCAGCGACATGACAGCCCACCTCGCGGCGGGCATCACGCGCCTGCTGACCGATACGGCACTAGCGGCGCGTATGGGCGCGGCAGGGCGGGCATGGGCGCAAACCCAAACATGGGAACGCGCCGCCGCCCGCCTGCTCGACCTATACGGTTAGGAACGCACTCACCCCGCCCGCGCGGTGAAGTCCAATTGCAGCACGACATCTTCGCTGACGTTCGCCACGCCGGGCGCGTTCGGGATTTCCAGCCCGTACATCGCCCGCTGAACGGTAGTCGTCGCCGTCCCGGTGATTTCCGTTTCGGAGAGCGGCATCACGCTCACGTCGAAGGTCAGGCGGTTGGTCGTGCCCACCAGCGTGAAATCGCCGCTGACTTGGAACGAGAACGCCTGTCCCATCGTCACCTGCTCCGGCATGTTGCTGACTTCGATGTTGGTCAGTTCGGCAAATTCGAACTCATCCTGATCCGAACGCAGGATGGCGCGACGAATGGCGCGGTTGCGCATATCCGAGTCGGTCGTCAGCGTGCGCACGTTGATGCGGATCGTCCCGATCTGCGACGCCGACGGGTTGGCGAAATCGACCAGAATTTGCCCCGCCACTTGATCGGTCACGCCGATCACCGTCTTCGGGCTGCCCATCAGTTCTTCGTCCAGCGTGAAGCTGACCTGCGATTCTTCCGGCAGGATGTTGAAGATGATAGCGGCTGACGCTTCGGCGGTGGCTTCGGCGGTGGCTTCGGCTGACGCTTCGGCTGACGCTTCGGCTGACGCTTCGGCTGACGCTTCGGCGGTGGCTTCCTCGGTCGGTTCAGTCGTCGCTGCCGGCGTAGCGCGGTTGGATACGTCGAGCGTGGGCGCGGTGATCGTGCCGCTGGCGACACCGGATTCGCCGCCGAAGAACGCATACAATCCGGCGGCGACGGCGACGATGACTAGCAGTCCGGCGATCAGAATGATATTACGAGTGCGGTTATTTCCCGCCATGAGCCTATCCCTTTGATTTCAGTGCGGTTATCTAAGCAATCGCAAGGATAATGGGATTCGATCCAAATCGAATATGACGCTCATGCACTTCTCAGCGAAATATGCAAATTTTGTAAACTCGCCAACACCCCTATGCTCGAATTTGCGGGTATGCTAAAGCGCATCCGGCGACGCTGCTCGTAAGGAGAACTGTCCTATGTTCGTTCGTTTCCGCTTCCTCATTCTCTTGATCCTCGTGATCGCCCTCCCGGTATTCGCACAGTCCGGTGAGCCGGGCGTCGGCGACTCGCTCTATCCCGGTTTCGGCAACGGCGGCTACGACGTGAGCCATTACACGCTTGACCTGACGGTCGATCCCGATGCCAACACCATCGACGGGCGCGCCGTGATCGACGCAACCGCCACGCAGGACTTGAGCAGCTTTAACCTCGACCTGATCGGCTTCGAGATCGGCAGCCTGACCGTGAACGGCGCGCCTGCCGATTTCAGCCGCGAGGGGCAAGAACTGACGATCACGCCCGCCGAACCGCTGGCGAATGGCGCGACCTTCAGCGTCGAGATCGCTTACAGCGGGATGCCGGAAGAGGTCACCTCGGTGGCGATCCCTGTCCTCACGGGCTGGGTCAACTACGGCGACGGCGTCTTCGTCCTCAGCGAACCGGACGGCGCGGCGAACTTCTACCCGGTCAACGATCACCCGCTCGACAAGGCGACCTATACGCTGCGCGTCACCGTGCCGCAACCGTACCGCGTCGCCATGAACGGCGTACTAACCGACTTCACCGATCACGGCGACACGACCACCACGACGACCGAAGTCGATCAGCCGATGGCGAGCTACCTGACGACGATCAACATCGCCGAATTTGATCTGGTCGAGGACGCCAGCGCCAGCGGCGTGCCGATCCGCAACTATTTTGAGGTGAGCGTCACGCCGGAGCAGCGCGCCTACTTTGACCGCCAGCCGGAGATGATCGACTACTTCGAGACGCTGTTCGGCGCGTACCCGTTCGACGTGTACGGCGTCGTCGTGGTCGATACGGAGACGGGCAGCGCGCTCGAATCGCAGACGCTCTCGATCTTCGGCACGGATACGCTCGCAGGCGATGAGACGGAACTGACCGTCGCGCACGAACTCGTCCACCAGTGGATCGGCGACGCGATCACGCTGTCGGATTGGAGCGACATCTGGCTGCACGAAAGTTGGGCGACCTACGGCGAAGGCTTGTGGATCGAACACGACGGCGGGACGGACGCGCTCAACGAGTGGATCGAAAGCGTGTTCGACTACGTCAGCGCTGACCTTGCCTACCTTGTGCCGCCGGGCAAACCGCTTGCCGACGATCTGTTCAACGGCGGCGTGTACTACTGGGGCGCGCTGGCGCTGCACGCGCTGCGTCTTGAAGTCGGTGACATCGCCTTCTTCGAGATCGCGCGCATCTGGATTGCAGAGAATCAGTATGGCAACACCAGCACGGAAGAATTCATCGCGGTGGTGAACGCGGTCACCGATGAAGACTACACGGCGTTCTTTGACGCATGGCTCTACAGCGGCGAACTGCCGGAGGTACGGGAGAAGCAGGACTGAGGTCAAAGGACTGAGGACTGAGACAAAGATAGGGCGGCATCCGACGCGCTGACCTACAAAAAGAGGCGATCCCGACCAACCGGCGGGATCGCCTCTTCTTTTACTCAGTCCTGCGTTTTCTCAGTCCTGTCTTAAGCTAGATCAGGCTGTCCTGACGCAGATTTTGCAGATAATCGGTGCTGGCATCTTCATGCCGTTCGAACACCAACTGACCATTCACCTCGTCGATCACGATCAGGTCGCCGGCACGCGCATCGCCGCGTAGAAGCTGCGAACTCAACTCGTTCTCCAGATACCGCTGCAGCGCACGGCGCAGCGGACGCGCCCCGAACTGCGGATCGTAACCCTTGCGCGCCAGCCACAGCCGCGCCGGTTCGGTCAGGTGAACCGCCAAGCCGCGTTCGCTCAGGCGGTCGGCGATCTCGCGCATTTGCAGATCGACAATGTGTTCGACCTGTTCCATGCTCAACGCTTCGAAGATGATCACCTCGTCAATGCGGTTGAGGAATTCCGGGCGGAACGTCTCGCGCATCGCCTTTTCGATCTTCTGGTGGTCGGCAATCGCCTGCTCGTCGGTCGGCTGCACGAAACCGAGCGCGCCGCCGCGCTTGACGAACTCCGTCCCCAAGTTGCTGGTCATGATGATCACCGTGTTGCTGAAATCGACCACACGCCCCTGACCATCGGTCAAGCGCCCGTCTTCGAGGATTTGCAGCAGCGCGTTCCACACTTCCGGGTGCGCCTTTTCGATTTCGTCGAACAGGATCACGCGGTATGGACGGCGGCGCACGGCTTCGGTCAACTGACCGCCTTCTTCATAGCCGACGTAGCCCGGAGGCGCGCCGAACAAGCGGCTGACCGTGTGCTGTTCGCGGTACTCGCTCATGTCGATGCGTACGAGCGCGTCCTCGTCGTCAAACATGAATTCCGCCAGCGCGCGCGCCAGTTCGGTCTTGCCGACGCCGGACGAGCCGAGGAAGATGAACGAGCCGATGGGGCGGCGCGGGTCTTTCAAGCCGCTGCGCGCGCGGCGAATGGCGTGGGAAATCGCGCTGACCGCGCCTTCCTGCCCGATGATCCGGTGATGCAGGGCTTCTTCCATGCGCAGCAGTTTCTCGCCTTCGGTCTCCAGCACTTGGTTGACCGGGATGCCCGTCCACTGCGCCACCACCGAGGCGATGTCTTCCGCGCTCACCACTTCGTCAATCGTATTTTCGCGCTGCCACGAGATTTTCTCGCGTTCGAATTCTTCTTGAAGCTGCAAACGGCGCATCTTGTATTCGGCGGCGCGTTCGTATTCGCGCGCCATGCCTGCGGCTTCTTCGTCCGCCAGCAAACGCTGCACCGCGCCTTGCATTTCCTTCAAGCGGGGCGGCATGGAATACAGCGCGACGCGCAGTTTGGCGGCGGCTTCGTCCAGCAGGTCGATGGCTTTGTCCGGCAGGCGGCGATCCGACACGTAGCGATCCGCCAGCCGCGCCGAGGCGATCACCGCGTCGTCGCTGATGGTGACTTTGTGGTGCGCTTCGTAGCGGTCACGCAGACCGAACAGCATGTCGATGGTCTCTTCGACGCTCGGTTCTTCGACGTAGACAGGCGCGAAGCGCCGATCCAGCGCCGAGTCTTTTTCGATGTGCTGGCGATATTCGTCCAGCGTGGTCGCGCCGATGCAGCGGAGTTCACCGCGTGCGAGGGCGGGCTTCATCATGTTGCCCGCGTCGAGCGCGCCCTGTGCCGCGCCCGCGCCGACCACCTGATGCAGTTCGTCGATGAAGAGGATGATTTCCCCTTCGGCGCGCTGCACTTCTTCGATAGTCGCCTTGAGCCGTTCCTCGAATTCGCCCCGGAAGCGGCTGCCCGCCAGCATCGCGCCCAAGTCGAGGCTGATGACCTTCTTGCCTTGCAGGATTTCCGGCACGTCGGTCTCGGCGATCTTCTGTGCCAAGCCTTCGACGATGGCGGTCTTGCCGACGCCCGCCTCCCCGATCAAGACCGGGTTGTTCTTGGTGCGGCGGCAGAGAATCTGAATCACGCGCATGATTTCGGCATC
>JACSRG010000662.1 GCA_014879865.1 Anaerolinea sp. | reverse complement strand
AACGTTAAAACGGGGACGTTAGCATGACCCTGAGCGTTGAAACCAGATGGATTCAACATCTCGCGGAATAACTAGAGGAGATACAACACACATGAGCAAGCGTCTTTTCTTCTTGGTCGCCCTTCTCGTTCTCGCGCTGCCCTTCGCCGTGATGGCGCAGGAAGCTACCCCGGAACCCGTTGAACCGATTGTGCTGCCGGAAGTTGATCCGCTGGCGTCGTCGGGTGACATCATCACTGCTGGCAGCTCGACCGTCTTCCCGCTGAGCGAAGCGATGGCGGAAGCGTTTGCCGAAGAAGGTTTCAGCGGCAGCATCACCGTTGACAGCATCGGTTCGGGCGCGGGTTACGAACGCTTCTGCGTGGCGGGCGAGACGGACATCGCCAATGCCAGCCGCGCCATCCGTGACAGCGAACGTGAATCGTGCGCGGCGATTGGTCGCGAACCGATTGAATTCCGCGTCGGCACGGATGCGCTTGCCGTCGTCATGAGCACGGACAACGATTTTGTCGATACCCTGTCGCTTGTCCAACTGGCGCAGATCTTCAGCGGCGCGGTGACCACGTGGGATCAGGTTGATCCGTCGTTCCCGGCGGAGACCATTCAGGTCTTCAGCCCCGGCACGGACAGCGGCACGTTCGATTATTTCCTCGAAGCGGTTCTGGAAAGTGATGACGGTGGTCTGGAACTGGAAGCCGAAGCTGCGGAAGCCGCCATTCAAGCGATCCCCGGCGTGCAGTTCAGCGAAGATGACAACGTGCTGGTTCAGGGCGTTCAGGGCAGCCCGTACGCCATCGGCTACTTCGGGTTTGCGTATTATGTCGAAAATCAGGACACGCTGAAGGCGCTGGCGATTGGCGAAGGCGAAGAAGCGGTCGTCCCGAACGAAGAAACCGCCGAAAACAACACCTACCCGCTGTCGCGCCCGCTGTTCATCTACAGCGATGCGACGATCATGAATGAAAAGCCGCAGGTCGCGGACTTCATCAACTTCTATCTGACCAACGTCAATGACTACGTGGTCGAGGTCGGCTACTTCCCCGCCAGCGTCGAAGCGCTGAATGCGGCGAAGCAGGCGTGGCTCGACGCGATGGGCATGGGCATGTAATCCGCTCGCTTGCTTTAAGGTTCGGTTAAGGGGGAGCGGAGGAGACTCTCTCCCCCTTTTCTGCTAAGTTCTCGTTGGTACAATGCTGAAACATTTCGTAATGTTTTGGCGGGGAGAAGTACATGCAAAGTCAGCTAGAAGCGGGCAGCACTCAGAGCGCAACGCGGGTGATCTTCGCAACCAAAGACAACAGGACGTTGTATAAGCGTCCGCGCCTCGGCGAAGACGCAATCCGGCTCTTCCTCCTCGCCTGTGGCGTGCTGTCGATCTTCACTACGCTGGGCATCGTTTATGAACTGGGCAAAGAAGCACTCCTCTTTGTTCAGACTCCGGGCTTTGACCTGATCGAATACTTCACCGGGACACAATGGGCACCCGAAGCAGGCGCAGTCGGCATCGTGCCGCTGTTGACTGCTACGATGGTGACGAGCGTCGTGGCGATGCTCGTGGCGATTCCGCTCGGTCTCGGCGCGGCAATCTACCTGAGCGAATACGCGCCCGCCAATGTGCGTGCGACGCTCAAGCCGATTCTGGAAATCCTCGCAGGTATCCCAACCGTCGTATACGGGTACTTCGCGTTAACCTTCATGACCCCGCTGCTGCGGTCGATTTTTGGCGAGAACACCGTCAACATCTACAACATGGCGTCGGCGGGGTTGGTCATGGGCATCATGATTTTGCCGACCATCAGCTCGATGAGCGAAGATGCGTTGAGCGCTGTTCCGCGCGCCCTGCGCGAAGCCTCGTATGGCTTGGGCGCGACGAAATTCGAGACGGTGATCAAGGTGGTGCTGCCTGCGGCGCTGTCCGGCATCCTCGCGGCGGTGATCATCGGCATTTCGCGCGCGGTCGGCGAGACGATGATCGTGGCGCTGGCGGCAGGCGCGGGTCCCAACTTCACCTTGAACCCGTTCCAGAATGCCGAAACGATGACCGGGCACATCGCCCGCATCAGCGGCGGTGACCTATCCTACGACAGCATTCAGTACAACAGCCTGTTTGCCATCGGTCTGACTCTGTTTGCGCTGACGCTGGGGCTGAACCTGTTGAGCCGCTGGGTGTCTAACCGCTTCCGTGAGGTGTATCAATAATGGCAGCCGTGTCTTCTGTCAACCAGAGCGACGAGCAGTTCAAGCAGGGCTTGGCGGCGCGCCAGTTTCGCGGGAGTCTGTGGCGGCGTTTCTTTGCGCTGTCCACGCTGATCGCGATTGCGGCGCTGATCGCGCTGTTCTATAACGTGGTCAACACCGCGTTCGGCTACGTCGTCTCGAACTTCGAGCCGGACATCAACGACCTTGCCGAAAACGGCGATCTCGACGCACTCAGCACGACGCAGCTCGCGCAAATCATCGAAGACTACGCGCCGAATACGCTGCGCGTCATCATCCGCAACAACCTGAGCACCGTCCCGCAGGATCAGTTCACCAAAGCCCCACTGGGTGAAGTCTTGCCGCCAGATCGCTTCGTCTACCCGACGGAGTGGGCAGCGCTGACGATCAACGATCTCGAAGCGCATGATTGGACGACGATCATCGGGACGAACATCGCGCACGACACACTGGTGCACATCGTCCGTTCCGACATCGTCGAAGAAGAGGTGCTCGAAACGTTCACGCTGACCGAGTCGCTGCTCGAACGTGAGCGGATCGAACAAGTCCATGCCGACGAGTACCCGAACGCGACGCTCTACTTCCGCTCGTGGGTCACGCTCGACTTCATCGTCAACCCCGGTTCGAGCGACCCGACCCTCGCGGGCATTCGAACGGCACTGCTCGGTTCGCTGTGGGTGATCGGCATCACCGTGCTGTTCGCCTTCCCGATTGGCGTCGGCGCGGCGATCTACTTGGAAGAATACGCCTCGAACACGCTGTTCAACCGCTTGATCGAAACGAACATCCGCAATCTCGCAGGCGTTCCATCGATCATCTACGGTCTGCTCGGCTTGGCGATCTTCGTCCGCACGCTCGGCGGCTTGACACAGGGGCGCACGATTTTGTCCGCCGGTCTGACGATGGGTCTGCTCATCCTGCCGGTGATCATCATCAACTCGCAGGAGGCGCTGCGCGCCGTGCCGTTCTCGATCCGCGAGGGCAGTTACGGTTTGGGCGCGACGAAATGGCAGACGATCTGGCGCAATGTGCTGCCCGCCGCGCTTCCCGGCATTCTGACCGGGACGATCCTCGGCGTCAGCCGCGCCGTCGGCGAAACCGCGCCGCTGATCATCGTCGGCGCTTCGACCGCCATCCTATCGAATACCCCGCCTGATCCGAGTTCGCCGTTCGCGTCGTTCACCGCCATCCCGCTGCAAATCTATCAGTGGACAGCACGCCCGCAGGCGGAATTCAAGACCATCGCCGCCGCTGCCATCATCGTTTTGCTGGTTGTGCTGCTCACGCTCAACGCCAGCGCGATCATCCTCCGCCAGCGCTTTAGAAGGAGACTATCCGCATGACCCAAGTCTTGGGCGCTCATGCCTTTGAACTCAGGAATATGAACGTCTACTACGGCGACAAACTTGCCGTCAAGGACGTGAATCTCTCGATCCAGCGCCAGAAGATCACTGCGTTCATTGGTCCGTCTGGCTGTGGCAAAAGCACGGTGCTTCGTTCGCTCAACCGGATGAACGACCTGATCCCCGGCGCGCGGGTGACGGGCGATGTGCGCTTCCAGCAGCAAGACCTGTACGCGCCGAACATCGACCCGGTGGAGGTGCGCCGCCGGATCGGGATGGTGTTCCAGAAGCCGAACCCGTTCCCGAAAAGCATCTACGACAATATCGCCTATGGTCCCCGGCTGCTCGGTGTGCGCAGCCGCCACGTCCTCGACGAAATCGTCGAAGGCAGCCTGAGGCGCGCTTACCTGTGGGATGAGGTCAAGGATGACCTGAAGAAATCCGGGTTGGCGCTGTCGGGTGGGCAGCAGCAGCGCTTGTGCATCGCGCGGACGGTTGCCGTCGAGCCGGAAGTCATCCTGATGGACGAACCGTGCTCGGCGCTTGACCCCATCGCTACGCAGGCGATTGAAGAACTGATGAAAGAGCTGGTCAAGCAGTACACCATCGTCATCGTGACGCACAACATGCAGCAGGCGCAGCGCGTCAGCGACTTCACCGCCTTCTACAGCATCCGCAAGGAAGAAGAACACGGCGGCAAGGAAAAGCGCTGGGGGCTGCTGATCGAAAACGCGCCGACGAACAAGCTGTTCGCGCAGCCGGACTCGGAAGAAACCGAACGGTATATTCGCGGGGAATTCGGCTAAAAAGCAGTTAAAAGTAAAAAGTGGAAAGACGAAAGTGAAAAGCGCTGTGCGTCAGCCGTATCCCGTTTTTCACTTTTAACTTTCTACTTTCAACTTTCCACTTCGCTTAGTATGTATCCGGGCGGCGGTCTTCGAACACGGGGATTTTCGCCCGGACTTTATCCACCAGATCGAGGTCAATTTCTGCCGTCGCCAGCGTCGGCGACTCCCCGACTTCGATGACGATTTTGCCCCATGGATCGACGATCATCGAATGCCCGGCGAAGTTGGTGTTTCCGGTCTGCCCGACGGCGTTACAGGCGACGATGTAGCACTGATTCTCGATGGCGCGGGCGATCAGCAGCGCGCGCCAGTGTTCGACGCGCTCGATGGGCCATTCCGCCGGGACGACGATCATCTTTGCGCCCTGTACAGCGTACTTGCGGAACAATTCCGGGAAGCGCAGATCGTAGCAGATCGCCAGCGCGGTTGTGCCCCATGGGAGTTCCATCAAGAGCGGCGCTGTCCCCGGCTGCAAGTAGCGATCCTCTTCCATCAGGCGGAACAGGTGAATTTTGCGATACACGCCCATCACCTTGCCGTTGGGGGCGAGGAATGTCGCGCTGTTCGAGACTTCCAAGCCGCGCTTCTCGAGGATCGAACCGACCACGCTGATCTTGTTCTGTGTGGCGAGGGTCGCCAACTGCGCGAAGATGCCGACGTTCAACTGGGTTGCCAGTTCACGCGCTTGCGGCAGGGCGTAGCCGGTTGACCACAATTCGGGCAGCACGATCAGGTGTGATCCGCGCCGCGCCGCATCGGTGATCATCTCCTCAGCGGTGGCGGTGTTCTTGCGCGGGTCGCCCAAGGCGATGTTCATCTGTGCAAGGCTGATGGTCAAAGTTGCCATGATGTCTCCGTGTCAACAGGTAAAAGTTGAAAGTAGAAAGTTAAAAGTAAGTGCCTCATGCCGCACAACTAGAGGTTTTTACTTTCAACTTTCGACTTTTTACTTTTTGCTCTTCACTTCTATTATGTGCGCCAATCGACCACGCCGGAGAGTTCACGCCAGCGCGCCGCCAGCGCATCGATCATATCGTCTTCGGACAGCGCCGACGTATCAAATTCGACCACGCCCGCGCCCTTGCGGATCGCCCACTCGCGCTTGAGCACGCCGACTGCCAGTTCGCGTTCACGCGGATTGTGAAAACGCGCGCCGAGCGCCAGATGCAAGCGCTGGAGCACCACATCGAGCGCAGCGACCAGCGCGATCACGTCGCCAGTTTCGCTCAAGCGCTGTAAATTGCTGCTGTGCAGCAGCGTTTGTCCGCCGATGTGAATCACCGTGCCGCGATAGAGCAGCAGTTCGTAGACGAGTTCGCTTTCCAGCGCCTTCAAGCGCGCTTCGCCGTAGAGCGCCCGCATTTCATCGCGCGCTGTCCCGGCACGGGTCTCAAACAACTGCTCGAAATCGACGAACCGCATCCGCAACTGCTCGGCAGTCCGCCGCGCGATCACCAACTGACCGGGTCCCATATACCCGGTCAGAATGAGGTTGCGATCCGTCGCTGTCTTGGTTGTAAACAACATGCGTTAGCCCACCTTATGCGCCATTGCGCCAACCCGGATACCAGCCATCGAGGATGGCGGGCAGTTCGGCGAGCGAGTCGATCACCTCGTCGGGGACGATGCGCGACAGATTCCCCGTTCCGCGCCGGGAGCGGCGCAGTACCGCCAGCAAGCCCGCTGCCTGCGCCCCGACGATGTCCGCTTCGGGGTCGTCGCCGACAAAGACCGTCTCGGATGGGTTCGTGCCGGTGCAGTTGAGCGCCGCCTGAAAGATCGCCGGGTGCGGCTTGAGGTAGCCGACATCCGCCGCCGAAATGCGGCAGGTCGGGAAGAAATCGAACAAGCCGTGCGTGCGCAGTTCGACATCGCGCAGCCACATCGGCTGGTGGGCGTTGGTCACGATGCCGACCTTGACGCCGTGCTGCGCCAGCAGCTTGAGCGTCTCCGCCGCATCGGGAAAGCCCACCGTCCCGGCGACGGCTTCCCATGCGTAGGATTCGAGGCAGCGGCGCGCGTCGAGCGACTCGGCGGGCGCGCCGAGCGCGGCGGCAGCTTCGACGAGGATCGTGCCCAAGTTCGGGGCGCGCAGATTCATCCGCGCCGATGTCCACGCGCCCATCATGCGGCTGCGCACTTCCGCGATATAGGCGTCGAGGTCGGGCAGTTGGTGGATATTCGCGCACAGATAATTGAAGACGCCGCTGAGGTGCTTATGTTCGACCGCCGCCCAATCCGCCTTAAAACCACTCCAGTCGATCAGCGTGTCGTCAAGGTCGAACAGGACTGCCTTAAGACTGCTCATCGGGCGACTTCTTCCGCCTCGTAGGCGCGCGCCCGCCATGTCAACAGGGTGTCGTCGATGCCCGCGCGGTAATCCGCGAAGCGGGGACTCCACCCGAGCGCGTTTTTGGTCTCAAGGTTGTCGGCATGGGCAGGGATGTGCATGAGCGCGGTCACCTGCTTGTCACCCGTGAGCGCGGACAGGAACGGCAAACGCGGCGCGAGTCCCAAGCCCTGCGCCTGCGTAAAGTAGTTCATGAATTCGGCGGTCGTCGCCTCGTTGTCGTCCACGACGTTGAGCGTCACGCCGGTCGGGCGGCGCTGAACTGCGCGCAGGAGCGCGTTGGCAGCGTCGGAGATCGAAACCCACGAGACCGGGACATTGTAGCCGGGGTCGAGCGGGCGACCGAGGCGCAGCGCATCGCGGACGGCAGCCAGTTCAGCCGAGTCGCCGTAGAGGAAGCCGAAACGCAGTACCGCCGCCGGGACGCCGCTGGCGAGGACTTTCCGTTCGGCGGCAGCCGCCGCGCGCAGGAAATCCGCCGCGCCGTCGGGGACGCCGCCGCCGACATACGAATAGCTGGTGTGCAGCAGATACTCGACGCCCGCCTCTTTCGCCGCGTCGATCACTGCCGCCGTCCCGGCGCTGAGGACGCTTTCGTCCCACGCCGTTTTGAGCGCCGGGACGTGGTTCATCGACTGCGGCGCGAGATTGACGATCACCTGCGCGTTCGCTGCCTTGAGCATGGAGCGGATTTCGCCCGCGCGCGTCAAGCTGGAATACGCAGGCAGACCGCCCGCCCCGCGGATCACGCGCGCCCCATCGCTGCCATTGGTCATGACGGTGACTCGATAGCCGTGCGCGACCAACTGCCGCGTAAGTTCGCGTGCCACCCCACCCGGAATCTCCGGGGTGTAGGTGATCAAAATGCCCGCCTGTTGTGTTGTCATTGGTTTACTCGCCTGTGCAATCCCGAATTGTCTCCGATTATACGCGACCACAACGATACCTATCAAGCAGTGGGATCAAACTTAATGCTAG
>JACSRG010000379.1 GCA_014879865.1 Anaerolinea sp. | reverse complement strand
CCCTCGTTCATGACGCGGCAGGCTCGCTTTCGCCCGCCTCCGGTTCGTCGCGGAACTGCATGTTGTACAGGCGGGCATACACGCCGTTGACCGCCATCAATTCCTCGTGCGTACCGAGTTCGATGATGCTGCCTTTGTCCAGTACGGCGATTCGGTGGGCGATCCGCACGGTGCTCAGGCGGTGCGCGATGATCACCGTCGTGCGTCCCTGCATCAGCCGACCCAGCGCTTCTTGGACTTCGTGTTCGCTTTCGCTGTCTAGGCTCGATGTTGCTTCGTCCAGCAGCAGGATACGCGGGTCTTTGAGCAGCGCGCGGGCGATGCTCACACGCTGGCGCTGACCGCCGCTCAAACGGATGCCGCGTTCCCCGACCATCGTCTGATACTGATCGGGCAGTTCCATGATGAAATCGTGCGCATTTGCCGCCTTCGCCGCCGCGATCACCTGTTCCTCGCTGGCGTCCAACCGACCGTAGCGGATGTTTTCGTAGATCGTGCCGCCGAACAGCAGGCTTTCCTGTGGCACGATGCCGATCTGATCGCGCAGACTCGCCTGCGTGATGGCGCGCAAATCCACGCCATCAATCGAAATCGCTCCCTGCGTCGGGTCGTAGAAGCGCGGGATCAGGTTGAACACCGTGCTCTTGCCCGCGCCGCTGGGACCGACCAGCGCCAAGATTTCGCCGGGGGCAATGTCAAGGTTGATGTTGTTCAGCACTTGCTGGCGCGCTTCGTAGCTAAACGAAACATCGTCGAAGGTGATACGACCTTCCGTCCGCGTGAGCGGTCGGGCGTCGGGCGCATCGACGATGTCGGGCTGCTGCGCGAGGATGTCGAACACGCGCTTGGTCGCGCCGATCCCCTGCTGGAACTGGCTGTACAAGGCGACCAGTGAGCCGAGACTCCCCGCGACGCTCAAGCCGTAGATCAAGAAGGCGATCAATTCGCCGCCGCTCAAGCGCCCGGCAATCGCCTCGCGCCCGCCGAACCAGAGCACGAGCGCCAGCCCGCCGAAGGCGATGAAGGCGATCAACGAGCCGAGCGCCGAGCGCAAGCGCAGCGCCTCCAACGCGACGTTGAACGCCCGCTGAATCGCCGTGCGGTAGCGCGTTACTTCGTAGGGTTCGCGGACGAAGGTCTTCACTTCGCGGATGTTCTGAATCACTTCGGTGGTGACGGTCGTCGCTCCGGCGATTTCGTCCTGTATGCGCGTACTGGCACGGCGCAGCATGGTGCCGATCACGCCACCAATCGCACCGAGGATCGGTACCAGCACGAGGATGAACAGTGTCAGCCGCCAGTTGAGCGCCAGCATGATGACCACTGAGCCGATGGCAATCAAAATTTGCTGGAGCAGCGTATTGATGTTGTCGGTGAGCACCTGCCGGATCATGGTCACGTCGCTGGACAGGCGCGAAATCAGTTCACCCGCGCGGCGCTTGGTGAAGAACGCCAGCGACAGCGAAACGATGTGCGCGTAGAGTTCCGTGCGCAGATTCATGACGATGCGTTCGCCAACGTAGTTGATTGTATAGGTCTCGATCAACTGGGTCAGTGCGCGCAGCAGGAACACGCCGAGCAGGATGATCGTGATCTGGTCGAGCAAGGCAATGTCATTGGCGATCAGCACGGAATCGACCACGCGCTGAATCATCGCCGGAAAGACGAGGCTGAGGAGCGAACTCAAGACGAGCGCGACGAACGCGATCACCATATAGCCGGTGTACGGGCGCACATAGCCGATCAAACGCCGCCAAGGAATAGGAATGTCGGGCGTTTCTTCTTCGGGCGTAGAGGCGCGTCCACGCCGACGAGCAAATAATCCCATATGTGAGTTATCCGATTCTCTGTGTGACCGAAAGGACGGGTTAGGTTTTGACGGATGGAAGCATGAACGTGAACGTGCTGCCCCTGCCGAACGTGCTCGTCGCCCAGATGTCGCCGCCGTGTCGCTGTACGATCCGGCGGGCAATGGTCAAGCCTAACCCGCCGCCGGGAAGCGCCAACACCCGTTCGTCTTTTGATCGGAAAAGGCGGTCGAACACAAGGTCGAGCTCGTCCTCGGCAATCCCGATACCGCGATCCGCAACCGAGCAGTAAAGCTGCTGATCATCCCCCCACGCGTGAACCGCCACGATCTGTTCTTCGTCGGAGTAGAGCAGGGCATTGTGCAGCACCTTGTACAACACTTGATGGATGCGATCCGGGTCGCCGATGAGCAGCGGGAGCGGGTCTTGCACCGAGACAATAATCGTGATCTGTTTGTTTTCTGCCAGCGGCGTCAGGGCTTCGATGACCGCGTCAAGTACCGGTCTGAACTCAATCGGGATGTGCTTGAGGGGCATGCCTGCTTCCAACCAGACGAGATCGACGAGTTCGCCCGCGACATCGTGCAGCTTCTGGGCGGTCTGGCGTACCCGCTGGAGAAAGTATGTCTGATCGTGGTTGAGGTCGCCCGTGCGCGCCACAAGGTCGGCATACCCCGCCAGCGCGCTGATCGGATTGCGTAGATCGTGCGCCATTGTGGTCGAGAGCGCCTCGCGGCGAGAATCGAGATCGCGCCGCTCGGTTACGTCGTGCAGGAGGACGATCCGCCGACCATCGGCGAGCGTCGATGCAACGCCGGACGCCAACCGCTTACGCGGCAGACGCACGTCGAGCGTCTGATCGCCGGGTCGGTTGAACAGCGCCATCAATGCCGGGTTATTATGAAAACTTTTCGAGGTATGACTGCCGATTACGCTCTCCGGCGGGATGCCGAGCAGCACCGCCGCCCCGGGGTTCATGTCGGCGATAATGCCGTCCGCAGTCGCAATCAGAATCCCATCGGGCGACCGCCGGAAGATGAAATCGCACACCAGCGCATCCACGATCTACGCTCCGTCCTTCACCTCTTGCCAGACCGCATCGGCGGCGAGGCTCACCGTCTTACCGGATGGGAATTCGATGTGAATCCCCTGCGGGCTGCGCTTCACCGTCACCCCATACTGTGTCACGGTGACCGGACTGCCCCAATGATAGCTGCCGCCCGTCCAGACCTTCGTCTTGGAGACAATGCGGATGCCGAGCACACGCAGAAGCAAATGGAGTGGGATGATCCCATTCGTGTTCCCCGGTTCGCCCAAACCGCGCGCTTCATCCGGGTGATAGAACTCGAAGAACGATTTTTCGGCAGTTAGCACGGCAGTTTGCGCGTGGATCAGCCGCTTGAGCAGATCGGTTGCCAGCGCGACTTGCCCGGTTTCGATCAAGCCTTCGCCGATCAACGTCAGCCAGAACGGGCGCACCCCTGCACCGCCTTCGGCGTCTTTCGGGTCAAAACGCGGATCACGGGTCGAAACCATGACCACGCCGTTTTTGCGGGTGAAGTGTTCAGCGAGCGGCTTGAGCAGCGCTGCGGCGCGTTCCGGCGGCAGCCCCGCTGACCACAGCGGCAGCAGTCCATTAATATCTACCCCGGTTGTATCAAGCGTGCTGACCGTCACCGCGTACACGCGCGACAATCCTTCGACATGAACGCGATCCACCTGTTGATACACGCGCTGCGTCGTGAATGTTCCGCGCCCCGAAGACCACACGAACTGCGCCCCGTCCACGACGTCACGGATCGCCTCGCCCGCAGCAGTCACGCCGTCGATGTAAACTATGACCTTCGGCGTGTGTTCCACCCCGCCCGTGATCTGCACAATCAGTCGATTGGGCGGGTCGAGGCGTTCGGCAAGGAAGTGTTCTTCGTCACCGCGACCGTCTTTGAGCAAAATGCGTCCAGTCGTGGTCAGGTTGGTATCGCGGTCACGGTAGGTGTAGCGCTCGCCGTTCCACAGCGCTTCCAGCGCGCTTTGCAGCGCTTTCGCTTGATCGGCAAACGCCTTTTCGCCCTCTTTGTGACCGAGCAGATAGGCGATTTCGCCCAGACAGATCGCTTCCGAGAGTAGATATGCCAGCAGATCGGGCGACTCGACCGTGCGAATATCGGCGTTTTGCCCGTATGGCAGTCCTTGCGCGAACGTCGGGAAGAACGGGTAGCCGGTCTGAAGCTCGTTTTGCCACTCCGGGAAACCGTCGCCGTCGATGTCGAGATCGCGCTGGAGCCAGCGCCCGAAGAACTTCGACAGTTTCGGATAGACTTCACGGAGCATGGCGGTGTTTTCGGTGTACTGGTACAGCCCCCACGCGAGGCGTGCGAGAATCGGCAGGCACAAAACGCCCTGCTTTTGTCCGCCGAGCCCCGGTTTCCAGTCGATCCAGCCGTCATCGCGCTGAATGGCAAGGTAATTTTGCAGGACACCCCAACCCCATTTGCCTTGAATGGGGGCAACTGCCAGCGCGCTCAAATAGGCGAGAGTGGGCGCTTGACCGCTCCACGAGCGCGGGTAATCCGTGCCGTCACGGCGCGGACTGAATCCGGTGTATGGTCGGCGTGTCGCCACGAACGAGGCATAGGGTAGGCTCGCGGTCGGTTGGAGGAAGGACTGCACGAGGTGTTGATAGCTAAACGCAAGCGCCGCATCGACGTTTTCGTCACCGGTCGTGATTTCCGGGATGTCATTCATCCCGATGGCGACTTTGCGCAGGTTGGGTGTCCAGTTGGCGGCAAGATGTTTCTGTGCCAGCGCCAACGACGCACTCACGTCGCCTAAACCCGCGTGAACGAAGCGGATGATCGTTTGTCCGCGCGGCGGCAGCGAAAACGCCGCCCTGAGTTTCGACCGGCTGTCAGGGCTGGCTGTTCCGTTTTCGAGGAGCACGGCGGGCTGTAGAGTGCCGATTTGCCCCAGCAGCAGTGCGTGACCGCCTTCCGGGCGCGGGAGCGTGCTCAGCTTGACTTCCTGTCCGTTGATGCCGACGAAGCCGACCAGTTCGAGCGCGAGATCGGGCACGGCACGCCCGGAGGTATTCTTCACGGTGTAACGTCCGCCCACCGCGTGTGATTCGATCACCCAGTATTCCGCGCGCACGCTCAACGTCGGCGTGATTTTCGCCTCAAGACGGACAAAGCCGGGGGCGAAAGAGGTCACGGTTGGCGGTACAGCATACGCCTGATACTGATAGACCGGGCGACGCTCTACAATCCACATGGGCACAAGGCTGGCGAGTCCAGCGCGACCGCCATAACGCGTTTGCAGCGCCAGCGCAGGCGAGTCGACTTTGCCGAGCATGAGTTCCCAGACTTGGTCGTCGGTATAGTCTGTTGGGCTGATGCGGGCGTCAGCAGCAATTTGGAGCGCGGTCGGATGCTGCGGAGTCAACTGCCACCGTCTCTCGCTCATGCTGTTCCCTTTACGCGCCGCCTAGCTGCCAAGTCGAGTCAACTTCATTGAAGCGGAACTGCTCACCGCCCAAGCTGTACAGCACATGATAGCCGACCTGCCGCCCTTCGGCGTCCACTTGGTCGGTCAGGTGATATTCGTAGCGGCTGATGTAACCCGCTTCGGGCTGAACCGCCCATCCGAGCATGTCACGCAAACCGGGAATCTCGCGCCACAGCTTGCCAAAACCCCGTTCAGGCTGCAAGCGACCCTCCGGCGGCGTCAGGTTCGGATCGATTTCCGGTTCGCCTTCTTGGAATGTATCCTCATAGGCGTACCATTCACCACGACCCTCACCGGTGATGTGCAGCACCCAGATTTGTGCCGTCCGTTCAACCCAGTACATGCGTCCGTGTTCAAACAACTGTTCCGCTACATGAAGCTGTGTGATGAATGGGGTCGGAAAGCCTTCGGGCAGCGGTGTTGGTCCGCTGCTGGTTGGGACGCTCGTCAGATCGACCTGAACGGTTGCGGTCAGCGCCTGAGCCGACGTGGCGGTAGGTTGAACTTCCGGCGTTACTGCTGCCGTTTCGCTCGGAAGGGCGGCAAGTGCTGTCGCCTCGACCGTCGTTTCGGGAGTAGCGGTCACGACGACATACACGACCGTTGGCGACCCACACGCTGCCGCCAGCACCAGCACGAGCAGACCGAAGAAGAGCAGACGTAAACGCATAGCTTGGCTTTCTCCAGACACGGAATCATCGATCCGTGATGATTTCACGTCATTGATTACGAAATACCGTGTTCGATTGTAGCAGACGTTAGGGAGGATGCAAGGTAATTCGATAGATCGCAGCCTTAAGCCAGACGGCGCGCCTATCTATGCTAGAATAGAGATGGACTTCCAGTAACAGGGAATGCGCATGACTTTAGGGATCAAACCACGCGGAATCACGCTCAACAAGAACGAGGGCTATCTCGAAATTACGTGGAGTGATGACAAGGTTTGCCAATACCCGCTGTCCGAACTGCGTGAGGCGTGTCCATGTGTCGAGTGTCGTGGCGGTCACGAGCGAATGGGAAGACAGTATGACCCGGACGATATTCTCACGCTCACACCCAAACGTTCGTATACGATCAAGACAGTGGATCTCGTTGGCAATTATGCGCTAATGCCAACATGGGACGATGGGCATCACACCGGCATCTACACATGGGACTACCTGAGGCGCTTATGTCCGAAAACAGAAGAAGAGTAGCGGCGATGCACGACAGCGATTTGATGGGCGTGTTCTCGATGGGGGCGATGAACAGCTTGCGGTTGGAAGCACTCGACTTGCTCGACCGCTCACTGGCGGAACGCAAAGCCATGCTGCTGGAAGGTTTCGTCGAACGCCAACTCTCAATTGACCCGCCGCCGATTGAACTCCTGAGTCAGATCGGTGAGGACTTGCATCAGCGCTTGATGGTGCTGCGGCAAAGCCATTTCGACGTGCGCGACAATGTGCTGAAGACTGTCCGCATGGATTTTGGCGTCGATCTCAGCCCGCTGGTGCCGCCGAATACGCTGCAAAACTACCATCTGCTGCGGTTGGACGATGCGCTCGGCTACCTCATGCTGCAAAATACACGCTTGACCGACGAAGAGTGCGCTGGTTTGCGCAAGATTCTGCAAAGCTCACTCGACAAGGCGACACAACTCCACCAAGAGATGATTATGGCGGAACAGCTCTACGATTTCGTCACTGATTGGGTGATGGGACTGCATGTTATGTCCGTTCGCCACGCGTGGACGAGTGTTTCCGAACTGGACAATCGTCAGACTCAATAATCTTCAACTACTTTGTGCGGATTACACAGAGTTATGCCTCCGACTCTGTGTCCTGCTTGTTCTTTGCCCAAAAAGGACTATTATTTGATGCGTTGTGCTTCGGACAATCCCCGAATCACTCACCCAATCTACAAGCACCTGAACCAGAATTCACAGCAATAGGTTAAAGGAGCACCAAGATGTTTAACCGTAAGTCATTGTTGGTCATTGCGCTGTTTGCGCTCCTGCTTGTTCCCGCGTTGAGCGGCGTTCAGGCGCAGGATACAGTCAATCTCGTCTTGTGGCACGCGAAGCAGGACGCCGAAGGCGATATGCTTCTGTCGTTGATCGACGCCTTCCAAGCCGCGAACCCCGGCATCACCATTGAACAGGTTTACAACCCCAGCGGCACGCTGCAAGACAGCTTCATTGCGGCAGCCGGCGCGGGCGAAGGTCCCGACATGGTGATCTGGGCGAATGACAGCGTTGGTCCGTGGGCGTCGGCTGGCTTGATCGGCGATCTGAGCGGCAGCGTCTCGGATGAACTGCGCGCCAATGCCAGCGACACGGCGTGGGGCTTGTTCGAATTCGAAGATGGTCTGTGGGGCGTTCCCTTTAGCGCCAAGACCCTCGCTTTCTTCTATAACAAGGCACTCGTCCCCGATGCACCCGCGACATGGGCGGATGTCCTGTCGATCTCCGAAGAACTGGCGGCTGATGGCTTGACCGGTCTGGCGTTCCAGAACGGCTTCTTCCACAGCGCGGGCTTCCTGTTCTCGCTCGACGGCGCGCTGATGGACGCCGACGGCAACGCGGCGTTCGCACCGGATAGCGAAGGCGCGGCGGCGATGGATGCCTACCTCCAGCTCCACCAAGACCTGTACCTGCTCGGTCAGGATGCGGACAGCGGTGTGGTCGTTGACGGCGCTTCGCCGAACCCCGGCTTCCAGCAGGGTACGGTGGCGATGGTCTACGACGGCATCTGGAACCTCGCCCAGTATGAAAGCGACCTCGGCGATGACCTCGGCGTGTCGATCATGCCGGCGCTCGACAATGGCAGCGTCCCCGCTCTGTTCGCGCAGGGTGAAGGCTTCTATGCGAACGCCAGTGTCCTCGAAGATCAGGCGAAGCTCGATGCGTTCATCGCGTGGGCAGCCTTCGTGACCGGCGTTGAAGGTCAGACGATTGCGGCGGTTGAAGGCGGTTTGCTGCCTGTTAACCCGGCGGTCGAAGTTGAAAACCCGAACCTGCAGGTCTTCGCGGAACAGTTTGCGCTCGGCACGCCGTTCCCGAATCGTCAGGAACTCGGCGCGTTCTGGGGTCCTATGGGCGATGCCATCACTGCGGTGAGCGCGGGCGGCGAAACCCCGGCGGATGCGCGCGCGGCGGCTTATGACCAGATTCAGGCGAGCATCGATGACATGCACGCCGCAGCGGGCATGTAACCTGTTCCGCTAAATCACCGGATGGTTTGGTAGCAAAGTCGGCGCGGCAGGGCATTCACCGTGTCGCCCGACCGACATCCTATGGCTAAAGTTCGCGGGGGCAAGGACAACAGGGTTGACCTTGCCCTTTGCGTTAGTTGGATGAAAGCGCGTCGCTATGGCAACGATTACACAAACCCAGTCCTATTCACGAAATACATCGTTGTGGGAGAACGTCAAGGCAGGAGTGCGCTCGAGCGGACTCCCATGGGCATTCATCGCACCGTCCGTCATCGTCATGTTGTTGATCACCTTTGTCCCCCAGCTTTACCAAATCCTGATCTCGTTCCAAGATTTCCAAGCCGCAAACTTAGGCGGGCGTCCGGCAGCGTGGATCGGGCTAGACAACTTCATCAAAGTCTTCACGAACGATTTGAATGTCCCAAATTACAATTTCTTCCCGCTCTTGGGCTTCAACATTGTCTGGACGGTCATCAATGTCGCCTTTCACGCCGGGATCGGGTTGATGGTGGCGCTGGCGCTCAACGCCGAGCATGTGATCGGACGGAGAATATATCGCGCGCTGTTCGTCCTCCCGTGGGCGCTCCCCGGTTATATCACCGCGCTCATCTGGAACAACCTGTGGCAGCGCAACGACGGTGGTATCAATCTGCTGGCTGAACGAATCAACGAGTGGTTTGGAACTTCGCTCGAAACGCGCACGGACTGGCTTGGGCAGCTTACTCCGCCGGTCGATCTGCGTGGCATCGTGCCATACGCGATCATCGTCGTGTGCGCTCTGGTCTTGTTCTGGTTGATCCGGCGCACGATGCGCCTCGGCTTGCGCAACAGCGAATCCGGTAAGCTGGATGTATCGCGCACGGTGTGGTCTGTGGGCGGCGGGATTTTGCTGGCAGGGGCGGTGCTCGGCACGCTCTTTGACTTGATCAGCACGGGCGGGCAGGCGAGCAGTCCGATTGTTCAGTTGTTTGATCGGGCGGGCGCGCCGACTTTGGCGTTCTACTCGGTGCTGCTCTCCAACATCTGGCTCGGTTGGCCCTTCATGATGGTGGTCGCAACCGGCGCGCTGCAAAGCATCCCGCCTGACCTGTATGAAGCCGCCGATGTAGATGGCGCGACCAAGTGGGAGCAGTTCCAGAAGATTACGCTGCCGCTGCTGCGTCCGGCGATGGTTCCGGCGATCATGCTCGGCACGGTGTGGACGTTCAATCAGTTCAACGTGATCTTCTTCATCACGGCAGGTGGTCCACGCGGTCAAACCGATCTGTTGGTCACGCAGTCGTACAAGCTGATCCAGCAGGAACAGCTTTATGGCACGGCTGCCGCGTTCAGCATCGTCGTGTTCTTCATCCTGCTGATCATCACGCTGATCAACAACCAGATCACCCGTGCTACCAAAGCGTATGATGAGGCGTAAATCATGGCGAACACAACTTTAGAACTTGCCCGCGCCCGCACATCTGGTGACCTGCAAATTGGCGGCTTCAAGCTGACCCGGCGTACACGCGGGATCGTCATCCGCCAGATTTTCTTGCAGCTTTTCCTGCTGTTCATGGTGGTGATCGTCGTCTTCCCGGTGCTGTGGATCATCTCGATGGCGACCGATCCGCGCGGCGTCACCCGCCCGACCGATCTCGTCTTGATCCCGGCAAATGCCAATCTCGACGCCTTCACCCGCCTGCTGACCGAACCGTTCACCAACGTGCTGCCGCTGTACTTCGGCGAACTGATGATGAACAGCCTGTTCATCGCGCTCGGCACGTCGCTGTTTACGGTGATTCTCGGCTCGTCGGCTGCCTACGCCTTCTCACGATTCCGCTTCATCGGTCGGCAAGCCGGGATGCTTGGCTTCATCATCCTGCTGCTGCTCCCGACGACCGGCGTCGTCATTCCGCTCTATGTGCTGTTCAGCTCCCTTTCGGTGAGCAGCACCGTCGCGGCACTGCCGCCCGCGTTTTTTGCTTCCGGGTTGATCGCGATATTCGTGTATCTGGTTTTCAGTCTGGTCAAGAATTTCGGCAAGCGCAATCCAGATCGCAGCTTCAATCCGAGTCCGCAGGTCGTCGCGGCGGCGACCGCGCTGCTTGCGCTTGTGGCGATATTCCTCGCGTTCTTTGTGATGTTCCAGCGCAGCCCGCTGTACCGGAATTTGATTGATGTTCCGGTGAGCGAACTCCGCGAGACATATACGGTCGCTCAGGATGATTACAATCAGCGTGTGGGCAGCGTCGCGCAGCGTGAGCAAACTGCTGTACGCCGTGAGGATCGTGCTGCCGCCGCTGAAGCCGCCGCCGCAGAGATGGTGACACTGAACGAAAACGGGCAGGCGGCGACCGATCTCGCGGCGTTCCTGACGACCGAGATCAGCGCGCGGCAAACCGGGACGGACGAGGACGAAGACAACCTCGTCTTGCAGGCGTTGATCGCCGCGCAGACCGCCCTGAACGACAGCGGCGTCGATGCGGCACGCGCGGCACTGGCGGAAGGCGTGACAACGGTACAGGCGGAAGCGGTCGATGTGCGCGATGGCGCGACCAGCGCGCGTGCCAATGCCGAGGAAGCCAAAGCCAACCTTGCGACGGCTGAGCAAACCCTGATCGCCGCCCGTGACGCCTATCTCGCGGATGCCGCAAGCATCTACGCGCTGCGGGACAGTGCACTCGTCGCGGTGCTGCCGTATGTGCTTTTGGCATGGGGCGCTGCCCTTGCCGCCGCCGCCGTCCTCTGGGGGATTACGCGGGCACTGCGCGGACGAATCGAGCCGCGCACCGCGATCAACATCCTCGCGTGGGCGGTATGTTTGGGAATTCTCTTGGGCTTGGGGTTGGACGCGCTTCAGTATCGCATCGCGCAGTCCGGCACGGGGATGCAAACCCTGCGCACGACGCTGCTCGGCTTGGCGCTGGCGTTCGCGTCCGGCGGTCTGCCCTTCGCTATCTGGAACTTGAAAGGCTACTTCGACACGATCCCGAAGGAGCTGGAAGAAGCAGCCTTGATCGACGGCGCGGGACTGATCGGCACGTTCTTCCGCATCATGATCCCGCTGGCGCTGCCCGCGTTCGCGATTGTCATCCTGTTCAGCTTCATGAATGGCTGGACGGAATTCATCCTATCGTGGGTCTTCTTGACTGGCGCGACCGAGAACTACACGCTGGCGATGGCGCTGGCGACGCTGGCAAATGGCGCGAATACCGCGCCGCCGGACATGCAGAAGTTCGCGGCGATGGCGATCTTGATCTCGATCCCGATCCTCGCCCTGTTCTTCGGCTTCCAACGCTGGATCGTTGGCGGTCTGGCGATTGGTGGCGTTAAAGGGTAATCAAATCAATCGGGCAGGGACGACACGCAGTCGTCCCTGTACTGATTTAGTCCGGGATGCGCTCGATGCGGCGCACGGCAAACCGTGACCGTCCCTCTGGCACGGCGACTTCCACGATGTCCCCAACGTGCTTGCCGAGCAGGGCGATCCCAACCGGAGACTCAATCGAGACGCCCTCGCGCACATATTCCGCTTCAGTCGAGCCGATCAGGTCGAAAATGCGCTCCTCGAGTGCGTCCAAGTCCCAGACCACGACCCGATCACCGGGGTCAACCGCTGCCGGGTCGGGGTCTTCGTCGATCACCTCGGCGTGCTGCAAGACTAACTCCAAATGCCCGATCCGCTCGTCGAAGTGTTCTCGCATCGTTTCGGCTTCGAAGAAAGCGCCTTCTTCGTTCGGGTTGTCGCCGACATCATCTTTGTAGTCCGCCAACTGCGCGATACGTTCCGCGCGGCGCGCTTCAAGATCGTCCAGCTCTTGCCGGAGTTGTTCATAGCCCTGCCGGGTGAGTACAAATCGTTTCTCAGTCATCCGCCCCATTCCTAACTCTACAGTTGCGCGATAATTATAACTGAAATTATCGCGTACTGCGCTTATGGGAAGACGGGAGACATCAACTCCTCGATGACGGGATTGCCGAGCAGTTCGCAGGTCGCCGGGACAGTCTCATCGCGCGGTTCGGTCATTGGTGCGTCCGGGTTGAAGTAGTTGTAGACCGCCATCGAGACGTTTTCCACCAGCAGGGACGATTCGTCGAAATTGAGCCACACCGGGTTATGCAGCACAATGACGAGGATATAGTCGCCGCCGGGAGAGAAGACGGCTGCTGCATCGCCGTGCGTATCCTCGATCCAACCGTGCTTGTGCGCTACCCGAACATCGATTGGAACGCCCGATTCGATCAGCGCGCCGATGCGGTTGTACGACATCAGGTTAAGGATTTGCGCGCATTCCGTCTGGGTGAATTCACCGTCGAAGTTGTCGATCAACAAACCGCCTTCGCCCGCCGCGCATTGGTATAGGCTGTCGAGCAGCATCCCCATCTCCGACGTGGTCATCTGGTTGAACGGATCAGGTTCGGCGCTCACTTGATCGGCGCTGGTGGTTTCTGTGCGCGGCGCTTGCGGCGTGATGAATGGATCGTTGGAATAGGGCGTGTAGATGAAGCTGTCCGCGAATCCAAGCTGATCGAGGAAGGCGCTGACGGTGTTCGCGCCGGTATACGGGTTGCCGCTGCCAATCGCAGACAGCATCTCGTTAGTCGAGATGTTTTCGCTGCAAACCATCGCTTCCGCCAGCATATTCGCCTCGGCGTCGTTCGGCGGCGTTGTCCGTTGGCTGTAATAAGTCGTGAGGATGGCGATTTTGTTGACGCTCATGCCGCTGAAGGCGATCTCATCGCCCAACGCGAATGCCTCACCCGTCTGCAAATCCTTGACGAACACCGATCCAAGGCGGCTCGTCAGCGGATCAAACCCGGCGGCGATCATCTGCTCCCACAAGCTGACGGCGAGCGCGCGGAACTCCGGGCTGAGCGGCACATCGCCGTACTGCGCGGAGTCTACTTCCGAAGGCGTCGGCGTCAGGGTGGGCAGGGCAAAGGTCATCTGGCTAATCGCGGGCAGCGAGTAGACATCGCCCTGAATATCAAGCAGATCGATGGCGACCCACGCTAACCCGTTGGGGGATGCAGGATAGCGGATTTGCACCCAAGGTAGTTGGCTGTGCCACGCGGTGATCTCGAACACTTCACCTGCGCGCCCGACGCCGAGCCGCTCATATTCCGTTCCCGGCGCATAGCGGATGTTGATTTCCCCCGTGACCGCGCCGGTCACGCGCGCGGCGAGGGTGGGGCTGGGACTCGGCGTTGGTGCGCTGGTCGCGCCGGGAACGCGCGATGCTTCCGGCGGCGCTGCGACCGGGATCACCTCGGTGTTCGTGACTTCGATTTGCGAAAGTGGAACACTGTTCAGGTCGCCGACGATGGTGACAATGTCACGGAACACCCAGCCAATGGGCTGAAGCGTTGCCGGATCGCCGAGCAGTACCCAAGGGTAGAGTTCGCTGCGTCCGATGACGGGATAGCGCGACCCGGCGACGATTTGTCCGAGCAAGTTGGCATTCACGTCGGTTGTAGCGCGCAGATTTGCCTGCTGGATCGCTTCGGCGGTGACGCCCGTTTGCGCATACGCGCCGAAGGCGACGAACAGCACGAGCAGGAGCGAGAGGAGTCTTAGTTTCAATTCGATCATCCTTAAACCTCTTTCGGCTAGGGCGATTATAGCATTAACATCCGCATCAAAATCAGCCTTGACACGGGAGAACGGTCTGATAGAATCTAAACATCAGCGCCGAAGTGGCGGAATTGGCAGACGCGCTACGTTCAGGGCGTAGTTCTGGAAACGGAGTATGGGTTCGACTCCCATCTTCGGCACAAAAAAGACCCCGATTTTCCGGGGTCTTTTTGTTTGCTATAATGAGACTATGGCAGAGAAAACCTCCCCCACCGAGAAGAAGAAACGCGGCAGCATCATCTCCGGCGTACAGGTAATGTTCGCCGCGATCCTGTCGATTGGCTTGATCCTGACGATCAACTTCAGCAGCCGCATCGCGGCGGGACAGCCGCTGCAAGAGGCGTACAAGCGCGTACAAGAAGAAATCGCACAGCTTGAGGCAGAACAAGCCGACCTCACGGCGCTGCGCAATTACGTGCAAAGCGATGCTTACGTAGAGGCATGGGCGCGCGCGGATGGCAAGATGATTCGCCCCGGCGAACGCTTGATCATCCCCGTGCCGTCCGGTGCGAGTTTACAGCCAACCCCTGCACCTGTGATCCGTGTGGACGATGTTCGCACCGCGCCTGACGAACCTGAGTCATGGATGCTGTGGTGGCAGTTGTTCTTCGACAGCCCACCGCCTGATTTCTAGGCGGGGGGCTGCGCACCAAGCAGCCGCGTGATCGTCACGTCGATGCCGTTCGCGCTCAAGACCTGACCGGGAGTCGCAAGCGCCAGCTTAATCACGCCAATGCCGACATGTTCGCCGTCCGGCGTTGTGACCGCACTCGTCAGTATCCCGATCTCGCGTCCGTCGCGTGTCAGCGGCGCTGGCGCAGTGACCGGCGCGGCAAGGCTCAAGGCGGCGATGGTCTTGGCGAGTCTGCCCCGGCTTTCCATGCGCGCGATGATCTCCTGCCCCGTGTAACAGCCCTTCTTGAAATTCACCTCATCCCACAAGCCAACTTCCAGCGGGATATAGTCCGTGCTCAGCTCGCGCCCAACTCCCGGTCGTCCCGCGCTGATGCGCAGTACATTGTAGGTCAGCGAGCCTGCCGGGATGAGACCGTGTCGCTCGCCCGCTGCCAGCAGGCGATCCCACCATGCGGCAGCCACGCTGGTCGGGACAATCACGCGCCAATGGCTGCCGCTCAACGGCTGATCGCGGACGATAATTGCGTCTTCGAGGGTGCGCACCCCGTAGATCGGCAGGGCGGTTGTGCCCGGAGAAACTTGCCCGATAACGGCATCGGCGGTCGCGCCGTGCAGCACAAATTGGCGGGTTTCCGGCGTGAGATCGGTGATCTTCAGCTCGTCGTTGAAGAAGACGTTGCGCCCCAAATATGCCTTGAGCGCCTCGCCGCGTCCCGGTTCGGTGAGCACGAGTGCCGCATCCTCGTCGGTGCGGCAGACGATTGCCCGGTCGAGGATGCGCGCATTAGGATTGGTGAACACGGTTGGACGCCCGTGCCCAATTTCAAGGCTGAGGAGATCGTTGGTCGAGATGCGGTGCATGATATTCAGCCGATCTTGACCGCTCAGGCGCAGTCGCCCTTCGTGCGACCGATCCATTAGTACGGCGGCTTCCAGCGCAGCGTGATACTCGCGCGCTTGGTCGCCGAAATGCAGCGGAATCCCGTCATTGGCGAGAGCCGCGCCTAACGCGCGTTGACGCTCGGCGAGAGTCATCCAACCAACCCTCTGACCAGATCGGGCTGCATGTGCAGGGGTGACCAACTCCATCCCGGCGGAGCGGTGAAACTCGCGTCGAGCCGGTAGGCATAGTGATAAATGATCTGCTCATCATCAGCAGTGGGCACGTAGTCAAGCGAGAGTGGAGGCACATAGCCGTCGTCGTGCTTGTCGCCATGCAGAAGCTGCGCGCTGTTCGGTATGACGTTCAGCTCACGCGCAATCGCCGCCAGTGCACGGTCTGCCGGTTGATCGTCGCGTCCGATAATCGCCGTCGGGAATACGCCCCCACACGCGAGTACCTGATCGCCGAGGATCGGCACGACGCGCGCCTTGTAACGGTAGGGAAGGGGGAGTTCAACGCGCACCTGAGCCGGTCGGTGGGATTGGCGCTGGAGTTCGCTCAGTACGATCTCCAGCAGGCGGTCAGCCGCGTGCTCAAAGGTGTCGTTGACGACGATATAGTCGCATTTTTGCGCATGTTCCAATTCGAGCGGAACGCGCAGCAGGCGCTTGCTGATTTCCGACTCGCGGTCGCCGCGTGTGCGCATGCGGTCGATCAGGCTGCCGATGCTCGGCGGTTGAATGAATACGGAGACGGTTTTATCCGGGTAGCGTTCGCGGATGTGGATTGCGCCGAAGATGTCGATGTCGGCGATGATGGGCTGCCCTTTGTCGAGCGCCGCCTCGACGACTGTTCGAACCATCCCGTAGTAGCGGCGATGAACTTTCTGCCATTCCAGCAGCGCATCACTTGCGATCATCTGCTGGAAGGTTTCCTCACTCATGTAAAAGTGTTCGCGTCCTTCCTGTTCGCCTTCACGAATCGTTCGCGTCGTCGCGGTCGGAAGCTGCGTAACAGGGCTATGCGCCATGACGTGCTTCATCAACTGGTTCTTGCCGACCCCGGCAGGACCCACCAGTGTGAACAGCAAGCCAGCGTTCTTCATACTCACTTTGCAAGTCCTCTGCTCTGCACAATTGACTTCCTAGTTTAGCAGGGTAGTACGAATCAGACGATGCAGAATGTGTCAGAAAGATTAGGGGATGACTAGGAAAACGGGCGGAAGGTTGATTTTCCGCCCGTTTTGTAACGCTTGGGGTTTAGTTCTCGCGGACTTCGATGTTGGTGATGTAGTACCCGTCACCGCCCGTCGTGGCGCTGCGCGTATCGACGCGGAAGCGGAGCGTCACGTTGGTTGCTCGGTAGGTGTTGAGGTTGACTGTTCGTATCTCCCAGTCGTCGAACGGTCGGATATGATCTGTGCCGCCGGCGATGGTCTCCGAGGCAATCGTTGTCCACGTGAACCCGCCGTCCGTCGAAACCTCAACGTAGAAGCTGTTGTTTGCGTGTGCCTGCCACATCCGCTGATAGCGCAAGAAGTAGCTGCTGGCGACGTTGGACAGGTTGAGGAAGCCGTTGATCATCAGGGATGAGTTGCCCGGAACCACCGATGGCACAACGCTCCATGTACCGGCAGAACCCGTATTCGGGCTGTCACTGTACGAATAGCTGTCGCGTGTCACCGAGAGCGTGATACGGGCATCCACCGCGTTTTCGAAGTAGTCGAGGTAGAGTCCGCGTGTCAGCGGCAGCGCGCCGTAGACCGTCAACTGACCGTAGTCCAGCGTCGTCGCGTGGTTTGTCCAGTTGTTGATGATCATCCCGGCGCTCGCGGGCGCACCTGTCGGGAGCACCGCCACAACGCCTTCCAGACTCGTGCCCGTCGCATCGTCGATCCACAGGCGGATGCCGTCATCGGAGAGCGTCTGGAACTTGTACGTGCCAGCGGTCAGCGTCGAAGTGAGAATCCAGCGTGCCGCCCAGTCATTGTAGAAGGCATCGCCCGCGCCCGGAGGCAGATCAGTTGAACTCCACGAGTAGTTGATGTCGGGGACGACGTTCGGACCCACAATCCGGTTGGCGACAGTCGTCGGCGGTGATGCCAAGTTCGGGTAGCCCGCAAGGATCGGGTCCATCGCTCCCGCAACGTCATCGCTGATATCGCTGGTGCACGCGCCGCCGTTATTTTCGCAGTCGAAGAAGTAACCACGCCACTGCGCGCCGCCGAGGTTAGCTGCCGATGTGCCTGACCCGGCGAAATACTGCTCGGTGATGCCCCAACTGCCTTCCGTAATCCAGCGCGCGACCGACTGACCATCTTCGAGGAAAGTCAGCGGGTGTGTGACCGTGCCGAATGAGAAGGTGATGTCGTCAATGTACACGCCATCCGCCGCGAACGTGTTATTGGGCGCGTTCATGACGAAGCGGACACGGATACGATAGCCGACGAACGGACGAAGATCGACATCCTCGCGCACCCATGTATCGACCTGTGTGCTGGTCTTCGCGAAATCGGATGCGCCCGTGACCGAGGTTGAACGCGGTGTCCACGCCGACCATCCGGCAATCTTGTCATACGACTGCGTTGCACTGCCGTCTTCGACCGCGATCTCGACCCGGAAGTTATCGTCGTCATTGATCGCATAGCGCGTCCAGAAGAACAGGCGCGGCAGATCGGTTGCTACGGCGCTGCGCAGGTCGATGACGGGGATGTACTCGAAGATGTTGCGCGAATTGCCGCCATATTCACCGCCGAGGCTGTCGGTAATCGCCAGCGAACCGCGCCGCACATAGCCCGCCGCGTTCGTCTGATCCCAATCGGCGCTGTACCAACGGGCGTCCCACGCGCCGGGAATGACCACCGGGGCAACAAAGTCGATGCTGTCTTCCAGCACGCCGCCGCCCGTCCCGAAACCTGTCGTTACACCCGTCGTCCACAGGTTGTGTTCGTATGTGAGGGCATTCTTGATTTCGATCTGGTCAACGTACACACCATCGGCGCTGATGTCCCCGCCCGATAGGAAGCGGAAGCGGATACGGAAATCGTCGTTGTACGTGTTTGCATCGGAGATGATCGTCGCCCATGGGACGCCCGTCGCGGTTGCTAGCGCCTGCTTCAAGCTGATTTCCGCGCGTTCCCAGACAACCTGCGTGCGGAATTCAGTATCGGCAGCGCTGGTATACGCCCAAACTTCATCCCACCGGCTGGTTACGGGCGACCAGAGATCGACGGCTAACTTGATCTCATCCTCATTGACCCGCCGCACAAAGTAGAAGCTCAAGGTCGGATCGACGGCTGCCGCCCGCGCCGGTGGGTCTACGTCGTTTTCGACGGTATCGTTCATCAGATCGATCTGCCGCTTAAGCTGAAGCATCGTTGTCGAGTTCGCGCTGTAGTTCCCACTTGGGCTGTCTGTGTAGCTGGTGGAGGTGCCCAACGCGCCGAACTGCGGGCTGCCAATGCGACCCCAACGAGTGCTCGACCCGACACTCAGCCAATCGCGGGCTGACTGCACGGAGTCTTCCGCTTCGTCAAGGTATGGATAGGCGACATAGCCCACCGTCGATTGGCGTTCGATGCGAATGTCGTCGATGTAGATGCCATCGCCCGTCGCCGTCGGCGTGCCGCCACCACCAACCGGATAGTTCTCGGTCATATAGAAGGCGATGCGCAGCCGAAATGGTTCTGTGCTGGCGTTGGGGATCGTCGAGAGCGGAACTTCGATGTACTGCATCGCCGTGTCCGAGCGTGTGGGCTGCTCATTCGCGCCCGGCGCTCCGCCGGGAAGGTCGTAATCGAGCAGGATACCATCGGCGACATCCGCCCAGCCATCAGGTTGCGCCCCGGTGATGCCCGTACGGCTGCGTGGAGCGCGTGACCACTGCACGCGGACACTGTTGCCGACGGGGACATCATAGGCGAACCAGAAGGACAGCACCGGGACACCGGTGTCACCTTCCCAATCCGTATCCCTGCCGCCGCTCGTGATGGTCGCATTGGTAACGTCAATATCGCCGTTGATTTCGAGGTAGTGGATGCGATAGGGACTGTTGCTGCCGGTATCCGGGTTGTCGTTGGTGTCCGGGTGTGTGAAATTACCGGGACTGTCATCCCAGCCTGTGCCGTCACGGGTGATGTTGCTGGTCAAATCCCAGCGGCGCGCGCCCGTGTTATCGGGGAGTGCCGGATAGACATCCACAACGTTATGGTCGCTGTCCGCGTTGAACAAGAACTGGCTCATTTGCGAACGGGAATTGAGACTCCAGTAGGCATTAACCGTATACGTGCTTGGACTGGCGGGCGTATCCAGCACTTGTAGATCATCGACGCGCCAGCGCAGTACGCCGCCGTCGGGACTGCTGGCGACGAAGCGCACCGTGATCAGGTTGCCGAGGCTTGGACACTGCGAACGAATATCGATCTGGCTGCGCGTCCAGTTGTAATTGGCGGTGCCGCCTGCGTGCAGCGGGATCGTGCACCAGTTGAACGCGCCGCGATCCAGCACGCCGCCGCTTAGGACGTAGTTGCCAAGCTGGATTTGAGCACTTGCGCCGCTGTTGCTGATGAAATCCCAGTAATCCCAGAAGCTCAGCACTGGGTTCACTGCGGGACTCAGGTCAATCGAGCCGCGCAGTTCGAGGTTGCAGGTGCTCCCTGCCGTCCAGCTATCGCTCGACGGGTTCTCGTCAAACACGAAGACGCGGCTGCCCGCGTTCGCATCGTCGGATTCTTGTCCCCAACGGCAAGAGGTGGGCGGATTAGACGGATCAGCTACAACCGGACGTGTGTCGTCGGGATTGGTGGTCAGCTTCTCGCTGTAGAATCGGAGCGTGGAGATGTTGCCAACCTGCCCGAAAATCAGCCGCAGCGTATACGTGCCAGCGCCGCTGAAGGTATGCGTTGCGCTGCCCCAGTTGTACGCCGATTCGACCGTGCCAATCGTGACGCCATCGACTTCGACGCGCAGATTGTCGTTGACGAAGTAGCGGAACAGGAACGTTTCGGCTTGCGAAAGCGTGAGTGTCCGCGTGAAGATGGCAGCGTAGTTGGTCGAACTGGACAGCCCCGAACCCGGCGGAATGACCGTATCGGCGAAGTTCAAGTCGATGTCCATCGAGTCAATCGTGGTCGTGTTGCGCAGATCCGACCAAGTGAAACTGCTGGAGTCGGTCGCGCCTGTGCGCGTGTCGTACCATTCGACCGACCACTGCCCGTTGAAATCGAGATCGAGATCGGTATCGATGCGCCACCAATCCGGATGATTCATCTGATCGACGTGGGGAACAGTGAAACTCAGATCAGATGGTGTCGGCGAAGGTCCGGGTGTCGAAGTCTGGGTACTCGAAGGCGTCGGGGTGATACTTGGCGTATCTGTCGGCGTGAACGTATTCGTCGGTGTTGGCGAGCGGAAGACGCGCGGCTCGTCGGTTGGCGGGCGCAGAATCGGCGTGGGGAACGGCGTTTCGCGCTGGCGGTTTTGGGCTACCCACGTCACCGTTTGCCAGAACAACGCGGGCTCGCCTCCTTGGTCTGCCAGTAGTGCTGCGCCTTGCCCGCATACGTCGGCAGTTTGACCCGACACGTTGAAAACAACATTGCAAAAGACGTTCCCGATGGCAGGACCCGTTGCCCAGATGATCGCCCCCATCGAAAGCGCCAAAAGCGCTAAAATCAGCGCATATTCGACCATCGCCTGACCGCGCTTAGGTCGCAAACCTGCATCTTTGTCTATTTTGTCCATACAAGCAAGCCCGCATTGAATGGTTGTCGTCACACTCCTATCTTATCGGAAGCCGAGAGATTTAGGACGCAAAAATTGTTGTTGAGTTGTTCTAATGCGTAGACAATTCGTCCTATCGTCCCGTGCGCGGTATCCTCTTGGCGTTGGAGTCCACTCTGACTGACTGCGAAAGGAAGCTCACATGAGCGCAGTAATTATTGATGGACAAGCTATCGCCGACGAGATGCGGAACGCAATTGCGCAAGACGCGGCGCGCTTTAAGGAACAGTTTGGTTATGCCCCCGGACTCGGCGTCGTCCTCGTCGGGGAAAATCCCGCTTCGGCGCAGTATGTGCGCATGAAGCGGCGCGCGTGCGAAGCAGCGGGCATGAATTCGGTGGGGCATCTACTGCCCGCCGACGCTACGCAGGATGACGTTGAAGCGGCGGTGCGCGCGCTCAACGACGACCCGACCATTCACGGGATTCTCGTCCAACTGCCGATGCCGCCCCAGATCGACGAAGCGCGAGTGCTCAGTCTCGTCAGCCTTGAAAAAGACGTGGATGGTTTTCATCCCATCAACATCGGGTCACTGGCGATGAAAGGGCGTGATCCCCTGTTCACCCCGGCGACGCCGACCGGGTGTATGGTGCTGCTCGAACGGATGGGAGCGAAGCTGGAAGGCGCAAACGCCGTCGTCATCGGGCGCAGTAATATCGTCGGGATGCCGGTCGCGCTGATGCTGATGAAAGCCAATGCAACGGTCACGATGTGCCACAGCCGCACCCGCGACATCGCCGAGATCGTGCGCCGCGCCGATGTGGTCGTTGCTGCGATTGGCAAGGCGAACTATGTCAAAGGTGACTGGTTGAAACCGGGCGCGTTCGTCGTCGATGTGGGGACGAATAAAATCGACGATCCCGCCGCGAAAAACGGCTATCGCTATGTCGGCGATGTCGATTTCGAGGCGGCGAAAGAAGTCGCCGGAGCGATCACAAAAGTGCCGGGCGGGGTAGGACCGATGACCATCACCATGCTGATGCACAACACGATCAAAGCGGCGTGGCGTATTGCCCAGAAGATTACGCTGTAGCGCAGCACTGCGTGCAGCAGTTCATGTAGCGTGACCCGTACAGGTGTGCTAGACTCGGACTCCAATATACTCCACCGTAGGGTTATTTCATGACGACGCTGCTGGTCAAACATATCCACACCCTTGTTACTATGGACTCTGCGCGCCGCGAGATTGCCGATGGCGCGCTTTTTGTCCGTGATGGTGTGATCGAAGCAGTGGGAACGCTGGCGGACATGCCCGCGCAGCAGGCTGATCGCGTGCTGGAACTGCCCCAACATGTGGTGATGCCGGGACTGATCAACACGCATCACCACATGTACCAGAGCTTGACGCGGGCAATTGCCACCGAACATGAGCTGTTTGCATGGCTGCGGACGCTGTATCCGATCTGGAGTCGCCTCGACAGTGAGGCGGTCTACGTATCGGCGCAGTTGGCGATGGCTGAATTGATCCTGTCTGGCTGCACCACGTCGAGCGATCACCTCTATATTTATCCGAACGATGTGCGCCTTGAAGACGAGATTCGCGCGGCGCAGGAAATCGGAATGCGCTTCCATGCGGCGCGCGGCGCGATGAGCGTCGGCGAGAGCAAGGGCGGTTTGCCGCCGGACGAACTGGTCGAAGGCGAAGAAGCGATCTTGATCGACACCCGTCGCGTGATCGAGGCGTACCACGACTCGAAGCGCCACGCGATGCTGCGGATCGTCGTCGCCCCGTGTTCCCCGTTCAGCGTGAGCCAAAACCTCATGCGCGAATCGGCGGTGCTGGCGCGCAGCTACGGCGTGCGTCTGCATACGCACCTCGCCGAAAATGCCAACGATGTCGCCTACAGTCTGGAAAAATTCGGCGTGCTGCCCGGTGATTACGCCCGCGATGTCGATTGGGTCGGCAATGACGTCTGGCATGCGCATTGTGTTTGCCTCAACGAACGCGAGATCAGCCTGTTCGGGCGGACGGGAACGGGCGTGTGTCACTGCCCAAGCTCGAATTTACGCCTCGCGTCGGGTATCGCCCCGATCCGTAAAATGTTGGATGCGAAAGTCAATGTCGGACTCGGCGTCGATGGGTCGGCGTCGAATGACAGTGGTCACCTGTTGAGTGAAGCGCGTCAAGCGCTGCTGCTTCAGCGGGCGGGCGGCAACCCCGCCGCGCTGACCGCGCGCGAGGCGCTCGAACTGGCGACGCTCGGCGGGGCGTCGGTATTGGGACGCGACGATGTTGGCGCGCTCGCGCCGGGGATGTCTGCCGATTTGATTGCGTACCGTATCGATACACCCGCCTTTGCCGGGGCGCTGCACGATCCGGTCGCCGCGCTGGTGCTGTGCCAACCGGGAAACGTCGATCTGTCGATGATCAACGGGCGGATCGTGGTCAAGGATGGCGTGCTGCTCACCGCCGATCTGCCCGTGCTTGTCGAACGCCACAACGCGATTTCACGGCGCTTAATCCGAGGAGACTAACGATGACTGCAAGCACCTTAGCCGCTCGAATCGCCGCCGCGCGGGGAGATACCCCCGCACATCTTGTCCTCCGTAACGCGCAGTTGGTCAACGTGCTGGCGGGCGAAATCCACCGGACGGATATTGTCGTGCATCACGGGTATGTCGTGGCGCTGGACACAGGTTACGCCGCCGAACAGGAAATCGACCTGAAGGGGCGTTACGTATGTCCCGGTTTCATTGACGCCCATGTACACATCGAAAGCAGCCTGTGTACGCCGCCGGAATTCGCGCGGACGGTCTTGGCGCACGGCGTGACCAGCGTGATCACTGACCCGCACGAAATTGCCAACGTACTTGGCTTGGAAGGTATCCGCTTCATGCTGGAGCGGGCGAAGCACGGCGCAGTCAATATGTATGTGATGGCGTCAAGCTGCGTTCCGGCAACGCATATGGAGACGAGCGGCGCGCGCCTTGAAGCGGAAGACCTCGCCCCGCTGCTCAACAGCGAGTGGGTGTTGGGTCTCGCAGAAATGATGAACTATCCCGGCGTGATCTACGGCGATCAGTCAGTGCTGGACAAGCTGGAATTGTTCGGTCAGCGCGTACTGGATGGTCATAGTCCCGCGGTGACAGGCAAACCACTGAACGCCTATGTCGCCGCCGGGATCGCCAGCGACCACGAATGCACGACGGTCGAAGAAGCGCGCGAGAAACTTCGGCTCGGATTGACGATCTTCATCCGCGAAGGCACGACGACGCACAATCTGCGCCCGCTGCTGCCGCTGGTCACATGGGAGAATCACACGCGCCTGTGCTTCTGCACCGATGATCGCCAACCGCGTTCGCTGCTGGACGAGGGGTCGATTGATCATATGGTGCGCGTGGCGATTGCCAGCGGGGTAGACCCGATCATGGCAATCCGCATGGGCACGATCAACACGGCGAATTACTTCCGCCTGTATGACTCCGGTGCACTTGCTCCCGGTCGGCGCGCGGATATGATCGTGTTTAGCGATCTGCGCGATCTGCGGGCGGAAATGGTTTTCCGCAACGGGCAGTTGGTCGCACAGGACGGTGAAGTGATCGCGCCGAAAGCGCCGCTGCGCCCGATTGACGTGCGCAGTTCGATGAACGTGCATCCCGATGGCTTGGACTTGAGCATTCCGGCGCGTGGAGCGAATATTCGCGTGATCGGCGGCTCAGATACACAGGTCGTCACCGGACATACGATCCTGCCTGCGCGCATCGTCGATGGGGAAGCTGTCGCCGATCCCGCCCGCGACATTCTGAAAATGGTCGTGATCGAGCGCCACCGCGCATCCGGCGCGATTGGCAAAGGTTTCATCGACAGTTTCGGCTTGAAGCATGGCGCGATTGCCGGATCGGTCGCGCATGATCATCATAACCTCGTCGTGATCGGCGCGGATGACGAAAGTATGCGCACGGCGGCGAAAGCGGTCATCGAGATGGGCGGTGGGTTGGCAGCGGCAGATGGCACGACTGTCCGCGCGACGCTGGCGCTCCCGGTCGCCGGGTTGATGAGCGAAGAGCCAATTGCCGAAGTGCGCCGCCAATATGAAGCGCTGATTACCGCTGCGCATGAGATGGGCAGCGAGATGAACGATCCGTTCATGGCGATGAGCTTCATGGCGCTGGAAGTCATTCCGAAACTCAAGTTGACCGATGTCGGCTTGGTCGATGTCGAGCAGTTCAACGTAGTTGATTTGTTTGCATGAGGGTGAAGCAAGATGGCTGACGATTTGATCTCTGCGCTGCGCGCTCTCGCGAATCGCTGGGCAGTCCGGGCGCGGGACTTCAACCGGGATGCGAAAACCGAAACCGATGCGACGAAGGCGGCATACAATCGCGGGTATGCCGAAGGTTACTACCGCGCTGCGACCGAATTGGCGACCCTGCTCAAAGACGGCGCAGATCGCCTGCCTGTCTCGTCGCCCGCTTTCCCTCCGGAGCGCCCGCAGCCCGCAGCGCCGCCCGCGCCGACGGTGGAGTATGTGGCGATGCCGATCAGCGAGGCGCTGCTCACCTTGAGCTACGCGGGCAGTGAACCGCGTGACATCGAAGCGCGCAAAGATAACACGTTCAAGGCGATCTTCTCCCGCTGGGAGAATCTGACGGATCATGAACGGGTCGAGAAGCTAAAACGCACCGACAACCGGATCGTCGTCATTAGTTCCGGTCGGTTGAAGGATACGCACGACCCGTACATTGAGTTTGCATACAAATCAAGTTAGGGAGTCATCATGGTTGATGCAGGAAAAATCAGCGCGATTCAATCGCGTGTGTCACAACAGCGCGAGGACATCATTCAGTTTCTGAAAGACCTGTGCGCGATACCGAGCTACGACAGCCAGATTCGCGACGTGTGCGAACGCGCCGCCGCTGAGATGCAGAAGCTCGGCTTCGACAAAGTCTGGTTTGACCAGATGGGCAACATCGTCGGCAAGATCGGCGATGGCGAGAAGAAACTGCTCTATGACAGCCATCTCGATACGGTCGGGATTGGCGACCCGGATAGCTGGGAATGGGATCCCTTCACGGGCAAGGTCGAAGACGGCATCTTCTACGCACGCGGCGCGTGTGACGAGAAGAACAGCAGCCCCGGCATGATCTACGGGCTGGCGATGGCGCGCGATCTCGGGTTGCTGGATGGCGTGACCGGGTACTACTTCGGCAACATGGAAGAATGGTGCGATGGTATCGCGCCGCACGCGCTGGTCGAGGCGGAAGGCTTGCGTCCCGATTTCGTCGTCATCGGCGAACCGACCAAGATGCAGGTCTATCGTGGGCACAAAGGACGCGTAGAAATGCAGGTCGTGGCAAAGGGTAAGAGCTGCCACGCTGCCAGCAATTTCCTCGGCGATAACGCAATCTACAAGATGCTGCCGATCATCGACGCGATCAGCAAGCTGGAACCGGAACTCGGCGATCACGAATTCTTGGGACATGGTCGCATTACTGTGAGCGATATGCGCGTCAAGACGCCGAGCATCAACGCCGTGCCCGATGAAGCCCTGATCTACATTGACCGCCGCGTGACGTTCGGGGAAGACCCGCAGGCGGAACTCGAACGCATCAAGCGGATCATCGGGGATCGCAAGAATATCGAAGCGTCAATCCTGTTCTACGATGATCCGTCCTACACGGGCTTCGTCTTCCCGGTGGATAAGATTTTCCCGGCATGGGCGCTCGAAGAAAGCCATCCGTTTGTGCAGGCGGGCGTCAAAGCGGGCGATCTGCTGTGGGGTACGCCGATCCCGACCGGTAAGTGGGATTTCTCGACCAACGGCATTTACTGGATGGGCAAGGCGGGCATTCCGAGCATCGGCTATGGTCCCGGCGACGAAATCCACGCGCACACGGTGATCGATCAGGTCAAGTTGGACGATGTGGTTAAGTCCACTGAATGGTATGCGCTGCTGCCGGCGCTGATATAATTACACAGCATTACAGGTTTTCAAGGAGCTATCAACCATGCAAACGGATTTACGGGGTCGTGACCTGATCACGACTCAGGAATGGACGCGAGACGAAATCGACACGCTGCTGGATGTGGCGTGGGATTTGAAGCGCAAACGCGCGCTCGGCGAATCGCACGCGCTGCTGCGCGATAAGGTGTTGGCGATGCTGTTCTTCTTCACCAGCACGCGCACCCGTGCCAGCTTTGAGGCAGGCATGGCGCAGTTGGGCGGTCACGCCATGTTCATCGACAGCGAGACGACGCAGATCAGTCACGGCGACACGGCGAAGGAAATCGGCGAGATCATCGGACGCTATGCCGACGGAATCGCGATTCGCCAGTGCGACTGGAACTTCGGCAATAAGTACATCCGCGAAGTTGCCGCCGCCAGCCGCGTTCCTGTGCTGAATATGCAGTGTGACGTGTATCATCCGTTCCAGATCCTCGCCGACCTGATGGCGATTCAGGAGCGCTTCGGGCGTGATCTGCGCGGCAAGACGATCAACGTCAGTTGGGCGTATGCTGCCAGCTACCAGAAGCCGATCAGCGTGCCGCAAGACCTGATCCTCATGATGACGCGCTACGGCATGAACGTCAAGCTGACTTACCCGCCGGAATACAAGCTGATGCCGGAAATTGTACAGCAGGCGCAGGACAACGCCCGTCAAAGCGGCGGCGCGCTGGATATCAGCCACGATTTCGACTACGGTTTCAAGGATGCGGACATCGTCTATCCGAAATCGTGGGGAAGCTGGCTCACGACCGAAGACAAGACCGAATCGGCGGCGATTGGCAAGAAGTACACTGACTGGATCACCGACTCGCGCCGCATGAGCCTCGCGAAAGATCATGCCGTGTACATGCACTGCCTGCCGGCGGATCGCAACATCGAAGTGACCGACGAAGTGATCGACGGACCGCAGAGCATCGTCTATGACGAGGCGGAAAATCGCCTGCACGTGCAGAAAGCCGCGATGGCGCTCACGATGCGCTAGCGCCAAGTCATTTGCGAAATGCAGTTAGCCGTTAGCTCAAATTGGGCTAACGGCTTTGTTGTAGAATGTGAGTAGTACTTATTTCTGAAAAGGCTAAAACATCATGGTAGGCAAGTTAGCAGCGGTGGCGATTGGCGGCAACTCGCTGATTATGGATCCCAAACGTCCCGAAGTCGGCAACCAGTGGGACGCGGTCAACGAGACTTGCAAGCACATCGCCAACATGATCGCCGAGGGCTGGAACGTCATCGTCACGCATGGCAACGGACCACAGGTCGGCTACATCCTGCGGCGTTCCGAACTGGCGGCGAAGGAAGTTCACACCGTCCCGCTCGACTTGATCGTTGCCGATACGCAGGGCGCAATCGGCTATATGCTCCAGCAGTCGCTCGACAATGCGCTGCGGCGGTTGGGCATTAACCGCACGATTGTCACCATCGTGACACAGGTGCGTGTCGATCCCGAAGACCCGGCGTTCAAGAAGCCGACCAAGCCAATTGGCGGGTTCATGACCGAATCTGAGGCGCGCGTGTATGAAGCCGAAGGCTGGAACGTCATGGAAGACGCGGGGCGGGGTTGGCGGCGGGTGGTTGCCTCGCCGAAACCGCTGGCGATTCAGGAGATCAACGCCATCCGCGCGCTGATCATGAACGATTATCTGGTGATCGCCGTAGGCGGCGGCGGTATCCCCGTCGTGCGCAACGAGCAGGGCGAACTGCGCGGAACGTATGCCGTCATCGACAAAGATCGCGCCAGCAGCCTGATCGCCCAGACGTTACGTGCCGATCTGTTCATCATCTCGACCGGGGTCGAGCAGGTCGCGCTTAATTACAACAAGCCTGATATGCGCTTGCTTGAGCAAATGACATTGGCGGAGGCGCAGCAGTACATCTCCGAGGGGCATTTCGCGCCGGGAAGTATGCTGCCGAAGATCGAGGCGGCGGTCGAGTTTGTCCGGATGGGCGGTCCGCAGGCGATCATCACCGACCCGCCGAATCTAGCGCGGGCACTGCGAGGGGAAACTGGGACTCGCATCATTCCGGGGTGAGAAGATGGCAGTTGTATTGAAGCTGAAATGCAGTGTGTGTGATCGCGAATACGCGCCGGGGGAAGTCGAGTACACGTGCCCGGTTTGCGGCGATGTGGGGACACTCGATGTCCTTTACGACTATGAAACCCTGCGCGTCGAACTGGAACGCGACACACCGCGCTCGGAGCGTTCAATGTGGCGCTACCGCGATTTGCTCCCTCTCAAGCCGGAATCGGAAGTCCCGCCGCTGCGCGTGGGCGGCACGCCGATGTTCCACTCGCCGCGCCTCAGCGCTGATCTCGGCGTGGCGGAAGCGTGGGTCAAGGATGATGGGCAGAACCCGACCGGATCGCTCAAAGACCGTGCCAGCGCGCTGATCGTCGCGCGCGCGCTCGAAGCCGGGATCGACACGGTCAGCACCGCCAGCACGGGCAACGCGGCGGCGGCGCTGTCCGGGATCGGCGCGTCGGTGCAGTCGGGCAAGATGCGGATCATCATCTTCGTGCCCGCCAGCGCGCCGGAAGCCAAGATCGCGCAGCTTCTCGTCTACGGAGCAGAGGTCATTCTAGTCGATGGGACGTATGACCAAGCCTTTGACCTGTGCAAAGACGTGTGCATTGAACAGGGCTGGTACTGCCGCAACACGGGGATGAATCCCTACACCGCCGAAGGCAAGAAAACTGCCGCTTACGAAATTGCGGAGCAGCTCGGTTGGAATGTGCCGGACGTGGTCGCCGTCGGGGTAGGGGATGGCAATATCATCGCCGGGGTGTACAAGGGCTTCTACGATCTGTATCAATTAGGCTGGATACAGCGGATTCCACGCTTGATCGGTGTACAAGCACTTGGGAGTTCACCGCTGGTGGACGCATGGCAGCGCGGTATCAGCGCGGCTGACATGCAGCCCATCGAAGTGCACACCATCGCCGATAGTATCTCCGCCGGACTGCCGCGTGATCGTGCGCGGGCGCTGCGTGCGGTGCGCCAGACGAACGGCGCGTTCGTCGCCGTGCCCGACGACGAAATCATCGCGGCGATCCCCGCGCTCGCCCGGTTGACGGGCGTCTTCAGCGAACCGTCGAGCGCCGCCGTTTACGCCGGACTAAAGCGTGCGGTACAATTAGGCTTGATTCGGTCTGACGAGCGCGTGACCCTGCTGCTGACGGGCACGGGGTTGAAGGACATTCGCCGCGCTCAACAGTCGGTCAGTGGTGGACTGCGTGTCTCTCCCAACCTTGATTCGGTTCGACGCGCGTTACAACTTGAGGTTTCATGAACAACTCGTCCCGGTATTCTATCGTTGCTCCGATTTACAACGAGGAAGGCAATATCGCCTTACTCTTTGAGCGGATTTCGCAGGTCATGAGTTCGACCAACGAGTCGTGGGAATTGATCCTTGTGAATGATGGGAGCCGGGATCGTTCGCCGGAGATGATGGACGACTTGGCGGCGCGTGACCCCCATGTGCGTGTGGTGCATTTCGCGCGCAACTTCGGTCATCAGACGGCGGTTACGGCGGGAATGGATCACGCCAGCGGCGATGCCGTCGTGCTGATCGACGCCGATCTGCAAGACCCGCCGGAATTGATCCTCGAAATGATCGAACGCTGGAAGGCGGGGTATCAAGTGGTGTACGCGGTGCGTGAACAGCGCAAGGGCGAAAGCTGGTTCAAGCTGTTCACCGCAAAGCTGTTCTACCGAATTGTCTACCGCATCACCGAAATCGACATTCCGCTCGATACGGGCGACTTCCGGCTGATGGATCGGCGCGTGGTGGACGTGATGAAGCAGATGCGCGAACACAACCGCTTCATTCGCGGCATGACGAGCTGGGTCGGCTTCCGCCAGACCGGCGTGACCTATGTGCGCGAGGCGCGGCACAG